>JAUIFT010000762.1 GCA_030430345.1 Calditrichia bacterium
AATCTTTACGGGATGTCGCCATGGCAACCGCTGCCAAGCTTCGCGAAAAAGGCCGTTCCGTCGATTTGGTGCTGGAAGCGAAAAAGGCCAAGTGGGTCTTTAAAAACGCAAACCGGATTGGCGCCGGCCGGGTTGTGATGATTGCGCCGGATGAATGGGAGAAAAAACAGGTCTATGTGAAAGATCTCACCACTGGAACAGAATCGACAGTATCCTATGATGCGCTCTAAAGGATATTCCATACGGAAGAAATTTATTTGACGAAATACTAAAATATATTATATTTACGCGTTATTTCTATTGCATCATTCATTTTGATGCAGCCTGTTGCAGGAATCGGCAAAATAGCAGCAGACGGCAATTGTTGAAGCGCGACCTGAACACCAGCTAAGATAACCAAAGGATCCCAGAGATGGAAACTGCCAGAGCCTTCATGTTCTTTGTATTTGTAGGGTTTATTGGCTTAATTTTGCTCTCTACTGCATATGTCGCCCATTTTACTACCAGCCGGCATGGCTCCGCCTGGTGGGCCGGCGTAATTATGGCCTGTATATGGCTGGCATCAATCGCCGGGGAATTTCAGGGCTTGCCAACCTTTGGATATTCCGACGAAATAGACTGGAATAGCATTTATCGCAGCTCCATCCGTCTGGATTGGATGGCTTTGGCTGTTGGCATCGCCTTAAGCTGCATTATTTTAGAAATACTCTATCGCATCGAAACGCCGGATAATGTTATCGAATTTAACCGGGCATTAGCGCTGATCATCCTGCTGTTGGCCTTCTCTTCCGTTACGCTCACCTTCTACATCTTCTTTTTCCGAAGAATGAACTACATCTTCTTTTCCGGATTATTGGGGATGATTGAGGGTATTCTTCTTTATGTTGCTTTCCGGGGCAGGAGCATTATCCGCAAAATATTTTATGGGAAAATGCATTATTAGGTTAACTACAAGATTAACATTGCTCTCCCGATACCTGCAGAATTTTATCTATTCCCTCCCCCGCTTGTTGGTTTTTATCTCGCTGACGCACTAATTTCTTTCTCGAAAATTTGAATTCATCCCTGTCATTTTATTAAGCCAATCACATACGTCCGTTAAAAAAACGTTACTAATGAATAATTGATCAAACTGCACGGAAACGTCGATGGTTAACCAAGGAGGAAGTGACGTGAAGCGAAATGGAATTCGTAGGCTGCAACTGGTTTGGGGAATGCTCCTGATACTATTTTTTTCCTGTGAAGGCGAAAAAAACGCCCGGTTCATCAAAGAAGTGGATTACATGGGAAAAGGATATTGGATGAAAGCAGACACTCATGTTCACACCAAATTTAGCGATGGGAAATATTATATTGAAAAAATTGCCAAAGAGGCGATCACCCATGGGTGTGATATTATAGCGATTACCGACCATTCCGATCGGGATGAAGATGCGGCAACACCGGAATATTTTGAGAACCTGGAGGCGGCCCGGAAAACATATCCGGAATTATTAATCCTTAGCGGCGCGGAATGGAATATCCCCCCTTATGGTGGCGATGAGCATGCAACCCTGCTACTGGACAACTCTCCGAACAGTGCCAAAATTCTGATGGAATTTAAAGAGCGTTTCGATGATCTGAAACGAGACACTCATGATACCAGCCTTACCCGGGAAGCGCTTGAATGGCTGCCGAAACAGAAAGAGGCCGGGTTTGCAACACCACTGGTGCTTTTAAACCACCCTTCCCGGAAAAGAAAAAACAGCACAGATTTCGTACCGGATATGCGCTGGTGGCGCAGTATCAATCATGCCGTTGTCGGGTTTTCCGGCGCGCCGGGGCATCCGCGTCCTGGCAAGTTTCCACTTTGCTCCTATAAATATGATGTCAAGCCGGTAGACCGCTGGGATCCGGTCGCAGCGACCATTGGCGACGCATGGGATATGCTCCTCCAGGAAGGAATCGATGTTTGGGGTGCCCGGGCGCCATCGGATTTCCACAGTGACAATCCGAAAAGTTTTTACGATTTCTGGCCGGGAGAATTTTCCGAGACCTGGCTCTATGTGCCGGAAAAAACCAGCACCGGTGTTATGCGTGCCTTGCGGGCCGGCACCTTCTTTGCCGCTCATGGCCAGATTGTGCGGGAAGTGATTCTCACGGTTTCCGGAAAAGGATTAAAACGGCCGGCTTTTCCCGGAGAACAAATTGCTGCTACCGCAGGCATGGCGTTAC
>JAUIFT010000763.1 GCA_030430345.1 Calditrichia bacterium
TAAGCAGTACATCGTTATTTCCCAGAACATATTGGGCAGGGCGATCGTTATATTGGCTTCTGAATTGCTCGAAATTCTGATCCTGAGCAAATACAAAAGATGTTGCGCCGAGGAGCAGTATCAGTAAGAAGAGTCTGCCGGTTTTCATGTGTGATTTTCGGATATTTTACTGTTCTCGAAGCCTTGGCCAAAATCAATCCATAATACGCCTGCTAAAGTCCGTTTGAAAATCTATGCCTCTTGATAACAATAATTCGTGATGAATAATATTTCAATTAAGTTTAAATATTTAATAGAGTTGTTATCGACCCCTCAAAACAGTAGTTTAGCCTAATCGACAAAAACTACCTCCCGGTTCGACTGTAAACTGAAATTTTACGAATTTCCCGATTTGTTTGCAAACTGATTCACAAATCGACCGGGAAATTCCACCGCCTACTGTTGAAAGAACGGCCCCCAGTCTGATTCCGATCCTTGCCGGTTATCATTAAAGTTACGAAGATCGATGCGCCAGCGGTATTGACCTGCAGCAAGTGCCGGAATTTCCAGATCGTTCAGCGTCCAAATCTGTTCCGGGCGCACATCCCCTTCCCGCAGTTCCAGCAATTTGACATATAATGTCTGGTAATCAGTGCCGGAAACCCTGCGTTCCAGGCGTAGCGTGAAAAACTGGCTGCCCAGGTTGGGAAGCAAAAAATTAAACTGTCCTCCGAAAGACTGATTGGAAGCCGGCTGGACCAATAGCGCTTTTTCCAGCAGGTAATACCGGTCAATTCGGGATGGTTGCCCCTCCTGATCCTGCTCATCTATTGCTGTTACATAATAAAAGTAGTGCGTCTTTATCGCTGCCGTCGTATCCAGATAACTGGATTCTCCGGAAGACAAGAAAACATCGGCAATTCTTTGATAAGTTCCGGTTGAATCATTGACATTATTCCCCTGTCTCCGGTAAACACGATATCGGGAAATATCGTCTTCATCCAATAAATCCCATTCAATAAATATGCCATTCGGTTGATTTTGGATGCCTTCGCGGTTTTCTGCGTCAATTCCGCGCTCAATAAAGCTTCCATCAGCCGATTTTGCCACTAATTTCACTTTTTCCGGCGGCGGATTGTTGGTGGAAGCACCATCCTGGCAGCCGGAAAATTGCAGAACCAGGGCCAGAATGCCACTGATCGCGACAATGTTGTGCAAATATTTCATCAATTTATAGCTTTAAAGATGTGTTTATCCGGTGACTTCCGCCCAGATCATGACTGCGGAAAGCATAATCGATCTGGAAAAGCGAAAGTTTAATGCCAACTCCGGCCGTAAATCGGCTTTCATCCAGTCCAAAACGAACTGCCAGGCGATTATAATATAGGTACTCCATTCCAAAGCTATGGAAACTTTCATATTTTTTGCGAAGCGCATAAGTGATCAGCATTTGACCACTGATTTTGGGAAATGGCTGCAAATAGGAAGCGCCCAGGTGCCAACTCCGCTGTATCCGGTCTACATGCCTGGATTCCGTATTCCAGGTCATTTTGGTATTCCATGCATCCTTCAAAGCAAAACCAAATGAAAATTTCCCCAGCCGACTGTCATCCAGCAAGTCGTCAATGCCGAAGCGTAACATGGTGCCCAAATCGAACCCGATCCCTGAGCCCTGATTATTGAATAATGATTGGCGAAGCAATTTAATGTTAATACCGACCGGAATCGTTACCGGTATCACAAAGTACTGCCAACCGAAGTCAACATCGATCTTGTTTTGCTTAGCCAGGGTAATAAAAAGCGCATCGTCATAACTGTCTGCATAGCCGAGGGCTGGAGCGGTCAGGGCATATTGTTCCCAACCGGGGCCGCTGCTGCTTTCGAACACCCGGGAAGCATAATTGGTGCTGTCCAACAAATCCGACTGGTAGTTAGGAATGTCGTTAATTCCCAGCCGCACCCAATTGATGGAAATAGAACCGGCGCCATACAGCGGACGGGTAAATCCCACGTGATAGTGCTTGCCGAGCGACTTGTACAAAGAAGCATACATGCCGGAGACTTCCGCCTGCACCAATACCGAAGCGCCGGCTGGATTCCAGTAAAAAGCGGAACCGTCATCCGCAACCGATACGTAGGCGCCGCCAAGCGCCATACCCCTGGCGCCAATGCCTAGTTCCAGAAACGAGCCTGCATAGCGTGTCTCGTCCTGCGCTGTCAGCAAGGTGCTG
>JAUIFT010000027.1 GCA_030430345.1 Calditrichia bacterium
AGTTAAAAACTTCAAAATCGTAGCCGTCGAATTTATTTAGTCCATTAAAAGTACCGAACCAAAGAAACCCCTTATCATCCTGTAAGACACTGGTAATGTTCGATTGCGACAGCCCGTGATCGGTGGTCAGGTAGGTAAAGCGAAGATCCGGATTTTGTCCATACCCGGACAGGCAAAAAAGGAGCAATATGCAGGTAAAAGAAAAATGGAAATTTTTCATAGTATATCGGCAATGTCTAGGGCGTATAACCTTTTGGTTTACGATAGCTTACACAATTTAGTTTGTTAGCTATTTCCCACTTGCGAAATTCACCGGAAAGGCAGCAGTTAACTGGCCGGTTTTTATAAGAATTTACGACAGTTCTTACAATGTAGGGTTTTACGACAATTAAAAAAAGGGGATGATTATATTTTCCTGCCAATCAACAGTTTTCGCAGCAATTTATACGATTGTTAGGAAGATGAGCGCTTCTGCTATTCCGGCAGCAATTTTACCCGGTAAGATGCCCCAGAGGCAGATAAAAATGGACAAAGCGTTCTAACTAAATAACCCCGGCAACCATTGCAGGTTTACCGGGGTTATTCACTACAAAACTTTTAGTACAAATATTACCATGAGAATTTAGCGCATCAATACCATCTTGCGGGTTTCGCTGAATTTTCCAGCGACCAGGCGATAGTAGTAGATACCACTGGCGCGGTTGCCGGCATCCCACTGGTAGCGATGTTCCCCGGCATTTAACTGGCCGGCGACCAATTCATCGACCACTTCGCCCAACGCGTTAAATACCTGCAGCGACACATTGGACTGCTGCGGCAATACAAACTCGATTGTCGTCGTGGGGTTAAATGGATTGGGATAATTGGCGCTCAGCGCAAAATCAGTGAAGGGGCGATTCTCCAGATCATCGTCGATACTGGTAGTAATATCAGTAAAATCGATCTCATCACCATCCGCTAAAAATCCGATCAGGTTAAACGCCGGTCCGTTCTGGTTCTGGGAAGGATCGAGAAAACCGCTCGCCATTACGACAATAGCGCTATCTGCATGGGGCGCAAAGTCTACTGAATATCGGCGAACCAGGTTGCTGCCGGAAGCATCCCGCACTTCAATTTCATGCTGGGTTGCCGCCAGGGAGATATAACTGGTAACATCACCATAGGCGATATTATCAGCCAGTTGAGTACCAGTGGAGAGATAAAGATCGACCGTCGGTGCATCAGTAGCAGTATGCACGAAGAGGAATTCCGTATTACCGGGGGTGCTGGCAACCTGGCGGATTTCATCACTCTGGGAGAAACTTAAGCCGGTCGATAGTCCATCCGGATTCGGGGCATACTGACTGGGATTGGCAACACCGCGAAAAACGCCGATATAATCTTTGTTGCTTTCCAGATTCAGGGAGAAATTTACCAATGTATCATTGGCATTTTGACTGCTGCCGGGGGCAATCCCGACAAAAATTTCCAAGTTTAGCGGTACGGGGCTATCAAAGGTTTCACCTGCGGAACGGAAGGGAATATCATCAAATTGGAACTGGAGAATTTGCACTTGAACGTAGACGTCAGCCGGATCCAGAATTGGATCTGCAGAGCCATGAATTGCCTGCACACGCTGAGCATTCACCGGTAATACCATTAATATAAGTGTAAAGATAACACTGGTAAGCAATAACTTGCGAATCATAGAAATACCTCCTTATTATGGGTTGCAAACGCCGCGCCACTTTATAGGCATCAATGCCGTTGGCGCATTACTGCTTAGTTTGCCGGAACAAGAAATTATTTATCACAAAATTAGGCAAAAAAATACTTTCCCCCGGGTTGGTTTATTTATAGATTTACCCGGTTTCTTGCTGCAGCGTTCAATTATAAGTCGAAAAACATGAAATAACAACTCTCTTATACTGATGGCCAACTTTTTATAAAATTCTTACTTACGTATTTAAAAACATTTATATTTACAGGACTGGTAATATCAACAAGGATGCGACTAAAATTTTAGCCCACAGACACACACGCGACGCCACCACCTCTCAAATTCTATCTTCCTCAGCTGAACACAGCGGGCATTATCGTACATACCATATTATCATTTTAAAACCTTTCAATTAATCATATTCAGTAAAGGACAAGAGGTAAATATGATGACAGAAAGCTTCCGTATACTAAGAATGCTAATCGGTTTCATGCTTTTACTTTTGGCCGGGGTTTCCCTGCATAGCTGCGATGCGGACAAGGGTTTAGGGCCATTGGAATCGAAGATCACCGGACAGATTGCATTTCTCTCCCCGGAGCTTCGTCCGGCCAATGTCGGAGAAGTACGGTTGGCTGCGCTGCTGCAATTCCCACCAACCGGTCTCGGTGATATTTTCTTTAGCGAACCGTTGGAATTCAGGCAGGACACGCTGGACTACGAATTGGCCATTCCCCCGGATGATTATATTTCCCTGGTGCTCTTATGGCGCCGAAAAGGAGAAAACTGGTCATTTAACAGCCTGCTTGGCGTTTACGGCTTCGAACCGCCCTTTCTCTTTGAGCTAAAACCGGTATCACTGGAAACCAGTACCACTGTTGTTGAAGATGTTGACATCACCGCCTTATGGAATTTTGCCAGTGCCGACAGTAAAATTCATGGCAAAATAACTTATGCCGGCACGAAACCGGCAGATACGGAAGTTGTGCTTCTCGCGGCTTTTTTCCGGAAACCGGATCTCGATGATTTCGCCTCATCTTTATTGGACCTCGGCGGATTACCATTACCAGTACCCCCTTCCGGTAGCAGCCGCACCTATGAACTGGGGGTAGAACATGATGATTACCGGCTGGTCGGTCTTTTCTGGAAAGGGGTAGACACCCCGATCGATCAAATGAAACTGATCGGCTATTACCAGCTTCCCGGCAGCAATGGTGAACCTGGTATCGTAGATGCGCCGGAAGGCGGCGAAGTATTCGGTATCGATTTTGTGGCGGATTATAGTTCACTGCCCGAAGGTGTAAGGTTTCCTTAGAGAAACCGCCGGATTGTCTTGAATAGCTTAACCACTAAAATCATTTCATTAATCTGCTATTCAGACACATCCAGCTAAGAAATTTACCCGGTTTCCGGCTATTTTTCCCTGAAGGTACCCTGGAGAATTCCAGCACTTTTTCCGGAAACCGCAAACTGATGATTCTGGTCTTTCAAATATGAAGGAGAGACAATGCTTCCAGTGACGAAAGCAAATTCAGTAACGAACTTTAGTTTTCCCCGTTTCAATAGAGGGTTATCCAATATCGCCAAGGGGACTCGCGTATTAGTAATCGCCTTGCTACTCGGTTTCTTTTTGCCCCATTCATCCCTCCATGCAGAAGCCGGTGGCAAAGTAACCGGCGTTATTAAAGATGCGAAAACCGGCCAGCGCCTGCAGGGTGCTAATGTGGTAGTGCTGAACACTGTTGTCGGTGTATCCAGTAGCAGCGATGGTAGTTATGCACTGGCGAATCTGCCAGCCGGCACCTGGACGCTTCGGGTTAACTATATCGGATACGCCCCGCAGGATGTCGAAATCGAAATCGAATCCAGCCGCGATTACACCCAGGATTTTTCGCTTGAACCATCCGCGGTGCTTTTTGATCAAATTGTAGTCACCGGTTCCCGCCAGGCCGAAAACCTTAGTAAAGCAGCTAACAGCCTTAATTCTATCGCCCAAACCGATATTCTTGAACGCGGCCACCATCTCCTCACCGGTTCATTACAGGAAGTGCCTTCCGTGGATCTTATCGGCGATAATATCAGTATTCGCGGCGGCAGTGGCTACAGCTTTTTAAGCGTCGGGGGCAGCCGGGTGCTGATGCTGATTGACGACGTACCGATGCTTACCAGCGATTTCGCCCGGGCCAACTGGGATTTTCTCCCGGTCACTGAATTGGAAAGAGTGGAAATTTTGAAAGGTGGCGGTTCTGTATTGTATGGCTCCGGAGGCATTAGCGGGGTTATAAACCTGATCAGCCGGCAACCCTCGAAAAAGCCGCGCATCTCTTTCCGGACCACCTACGGCAGCTTTGATGACCCGTCCGTGCCGGAATGGAAATGGACTGAAGATACGCTTAATCTTCATTATTATGGTGCGGATCTCAGCTACAGCCAATCTTTTGGTCCGCTGGGACTGCGCCTCTCGGTATCGCGTTTTTCCACCACCGGTTACCGTCAGAATTCTGAACTGGATCGTTGGTATTTCACCGCCCGTCCGGTAATCAACTTTGGCGATGGCTCCAACCTGAATCTTTTCTTCGCTTACAACAAAGAGAAACGCGACCTGTTCTTCCTCTGGCAGAGCCAAAACCGCGCCCTCAGCACGGAATATGAAGATGAAGCGGAAGTAGACGGCTACCTGGTTTCGGCGATTTACAACAAAGTATTTTCGCCGAAATTGCTGACGAAGGCCCGCTTTTCTCTTAACTCCCAGTTACTCGGTCTGCCGCTCAGTCTTACCAAAGGGTTTTCACCAGCGTTGGGGATTTCCGGGGAATTACGTTCCGTTTGGTTACCGCATGCCGATCATAGCATCACTTTTGGTCTCGATTATCGTCATGACATCGCCGAATCGGATTTCTTTGGCAAGCATATCGCCAATACCTACTCGCCGTATATTCAGGAAACCTGGCAACTGAACAATTTTCTGCAGATAAATGCCGGCGTCCGCTATGATGCCTACATGCTCCAGGGAGACACCACCGAAGCGCAGCTAAGTCCGAAATTCGGCATGAGCATCCAGCCCTTGGAAAACACCATTATACATGGGTCTATTGGCGGTGGATTTCGCACACCTTCCGTAGCGGAAAGATTTACCGAGCACGATTTACAGGATGCCGCTGAGTTGATTAAAAATACGGAATTAAAGCCGGAAAAAGTAACGCTGATCGACCTCGGTATTCGCCAGCGTTTTAGCGAGAACGTCTCGATCGAAGTTGCCGGATTCTACAATACTTACGACAACCTGATCGAGCTCACCCAGGTTAGCGACATTAACCTGATTCTGCAGTTCATCAATTGTGATAAGGCCCGGGTGGCCGGTATCGAAACCCAGGCCTCCCTGAAATTCTGGGATGATCGCATTAACCTGATTATGAACGGCACCTGGATGGATACCGAGAGCGTTGGTGAGGACCTCGCCTGCCGCCTCGCTGATGGCGAATCTCTGCCCTATCGACCGAAGTTCAGCGGCTATATTATGCCCTCACTTAATTTCGGTCCGGTAACCCTGGAAACGGAGTATCGTTATCTCTCCCGTTTCGACCGGGTATCCTTTTTCCTGAATGAACAGCGCGTCGCTCAGAAAGTATTAAATGTGCGGGCCCGTTATAACTGGCGCACTTTTTCTCTCCTGTTTCAGGTAAAAAATGCCATCAACCACAATCACACTGTTGTCGAGCAAAACATCGGAGAAATTCGTAACTTCTCGGTATCGCTGATTGGTGAACTGTAATCCTGATAAAGGATTAATTTGCATCAGTAAACTTATTGACATCACTTAAATTAAAAGGGCCGCAAACTTATTTGCCGGCCCTTTTTTATCAAACATATCTTTATGGAAATTCTCAGAAAATTTTCGTCATTCAGGTTTCCCCTCTAAACTTGTAAGCAAACTTACATAAGTGAACTATAACTGGCATTAATATTTTCCGGCTGATAAATTTAGAATTCCATCTGCAACAGGAAATTTTTATGGCTTTGTTAAATGGGAATGATTACTTTTTCGGAATGAACAATTCTAACTATGGAGGATTCATGAAACGATCCAAAATGATGCATATTTTTTTAGTGTCGATTTTTGCACTCTTTTTGCTTAATGCCAATGCCTGGTCCCAGGATAAAAAGCCGCGTCCCAGCCCAAAGGCAATGAGCGCGCACTCTATTGGTCTTGATGGCAAAATTACCGTTCAATATAGCCGCCCGGGTGTAAAAGGCCGGACGATTTGGGGCGAATTGGTACCGTATGGTTTGGCCGAAGGTAACAAGTATTCTGATAACAAACCGTATCCCTGGAGAGCCGGTGCAAATGAGAATACCACGATCGAATTCAATAAAGACGTTACGGTGAATGGTGAAGCACTAGCGGCTGGTAAATACGGCATTCATATGATCCCAACCGAAAATGATGGCTGGACGGTCATTTTCAGCAAGAACAACGCCATTTGGGGAAGCTACGCCTATAATCAGGAAGAAGATGCGCTGCGTATTACGGTCAAGCCGCAAACTGCGGAACACCAGGAATGGCTGCTTTATAATTTCGACAATTACACCGGCAACAGTACCGATGTTTATATGCACTGGGAAAAGCTGAAAGTTGCTTTCACTGTTACCGTCGTAACCAACTAAGCAGATTCCATAATTTTAACTAGTTTGATTAAATTGTTGTGCATTAAAACATGGTATCCTTGTCATTGCTCTACAGGAGATAGCGTCGTCGCTGCACTCCTCGCGATGACAGCTAGCAAAGTTGGATAATGCACAATTTATCGCTAAAATTGGTATAAAACAAAAGGCCCTGTCGCGTTACGCTGCAGGGTCTTTCGTTTTAATAAGCAGTGGCAGCGGCAAAACAATTTTGTTCCCGATAATTTTGGAACTTTAAAGTATTCTTAAATCTTTTTTCCTGCCAACTTAGAATAATGCCTCAAACGACATGGTATCTACTTTACTTTATCCGCGGCATAAGTGCCGCCGCCCATTTTTTTCACCAGCCCGGTAATCTTGCCATTGCTCTCCATTTTAAAATCGATTTCCGCGTTCACTTTCTTCGAATAGAAGTGGGTTTCGCTTTCCGGATAAATATCGTATTTGTATGTGCCGTTGATATAGAAGGCGAAACCATCCCGCTCATCTTTGATAACAAATGTATCGCCGGGATTCTTATATTCGCCGAAATAGTTTTTCCGCTTTGCAGGGGGAATATAGACCGCCGGGCGCTGATTTGGCTCCAGCTCCCGCACCCAAATATTCCGGAAGCGTACCGGATTGCCATGATCCTGCAACATCACCGGTAATTTATCCGGATGGAGAAAGTAGGGCCGCTGCTCCTGCCATTCGGTTGCCCCCAGTAACTCGCGATGATTATGGATAACAACACCATTGTGGAGCACAGTCATATACGCCGGTGAAACCACCTTGCCATTGGCATCGAAGCGGGGGCGGTGGAAAATGATATCGTAAGTTTGCCATTCTCCCGGGGGGCGCATACTATTGACCAATGGCGGAAATTGCCCGTAGATCGCACCGGCCTGGCCATCGGGATAGGTTTTATTTTTATAAGAGTTCAGCACCTGAATTTCGTAATATTTCATCAGGTAGACACCACTGTTATAACCGCCTTGTCCATTGCCTTCCCAATTAGTCGGTATCATCCATTCCACGTGGAGTTGACAGTCGCCAAAACCGCGTTTCGTCTGGATAGATCCCTGGCGCACTTCCATGTAGCCGTCCTTCACTGCCCAGGTGGGAGATTCCCCATTCCATCGCTGCCATTTGGACAAATCCTTACCATCAAACAAGACGATCGCATCCGAGGGCGCGGTTGGCCCTTGCGGCGGGGTAACGACGGTTGGTTGAGGGCGTTCGGTATCATGAATGCGCCACTGACCACCGGATTGGGCCTGTAAATCAGCCGGCAAAATGCCATAGAAAAAAATTGCAGCGAAAAGCGTGTAAAGAAGAAATGATTTCACAAATGCCTCCGTAAATTTTGATTCAGAATGCTATATCAGCAGAAATTTTTCAGTTTTAATATCCAGCCCTGATCAACTCAGATATACACCGATTTAAAAAGATTGGTAGTGTTAATCATATAATGCTAAAAGTTTGCTTTGCTGTCATTGCCCAAAGGGATTCCTTCGGAATGAGGTGCTTTTTGCTGAAGCAATCTCAAAGGGCCATGAAACAAGGAGATCGCTTCGGCAAAAACGCCTCGCGATGACAGCAATGAATAGCATACCCTATTAACATCACCCCAATTTATGTTCTTTCTCAGTTTAGTCTTTTATAAATCCGTGCGAATCCGTGTGAAACTGTGGCCTAAAAAAATCACCGAAACTAAAGGTATCATATTATCACATTACCGCATAATAGACAAATCCAAATCCCTTTGTGTTTTGAAAAATGCGCACTGCTTTCTCGTGTTAATAAATCCGTAGAAACCCCACTGGAAGAATAAAAATTTGTCAAATTGGCGAATAATGTTTACTCTTTTTCGCCAAGAGCAAATTTTGAAAAGAAGAATGAATGGAGTTGCAAAATGTATCAAACGATATCGGCCCTGGGATTTTTTGCTTTTGCCGGATTAGCCTGGCTGGTTTCCCATAATCGAAAAGCAGTTCCCTGGCGCACCGTTGCCTGGGGGATTAGCTTACAACTTATCATCGGTGTCATTATCTTTCGCCTCCCTTTTTCCCGGCAATTATTTATCTGGTTGAATGATGGTGTACTTGCCTTGCTGGGTGCGACTAATAATGCCAATGCTTTCCTCTTCGGTCCATTAGCTGCCGGCCCGGGACAAAGCGGATCGATCGGTTTCATTCTCGTTTTTCAGGTATTGCCGGTCATTATCTTCTTTTCCGCGCTGACAGCATTGCTCTATCATTTTGGCATTCTCCAGCCAGTCGTGCGGATGTTTGCCCGCGTTTTTCACCGCTCCATGGGCACCAGCGGGGCGGAGTCGCTCTGCGGCGCCTCCAATATTTTTGTCGGGGTAGAATCCGCCCTGGTCGTTCGCCCGTACCTGGAAAAAATGACCCGTTCGGAACTGCTCACCATCCTCACTGCCGGTATGTCTACCGTTGCTTCCAGTACGCTCGGGCTTTACGTCGTATTTCTCAACAATGCTTTTCCGCAGATCGCCGGCCATTTACTTTCCGCTTCGCTGCTTTCCATTCCCGCGGCTATTGTCATCTCGAAAATCATGCTCCCGGAAAATGAACAGCCGGAAACCATGGCGGATATCCCGGAGCAAACCAGCACCGCCGAGGCGGATAATTTTATGGGGGCGATCATTCACGGCGCGATGGAAGGGCTGAAGCTCGCTGCCGGTATCATCGCTTTGCTTGTTGCGATCCTCAGCCTGGTAGCGTTGCTTGATATGCTCCTGGCCATCCCGGGTCAGTGGCTTGGGATGGAATCGCCGCTAACGCTTTCCCGCATGCTTAGCTGGGTCTTTTATCCGCTGGCCGCTTTACTCGGCATCGCTCCGGCGGACATTCCCCTGGCTGCGCAATTACTCGGTGAACGGGTAATTATGACGGAAGTGGTTTCCTACCAGAATATGGCCACAATGGTCGCTGCCGGCAATTTCAGCGATCCCCGCTCGGTAGTGATTATGAGCTACGCCCTTTGTGGATTTGCTCACGTCGCTTCCGTATCTATTTTTGTTGGTGGGATTGCCGTGATCGCCCCCTCCCGCCGGGATGATCTGGCTGCACTCGGCTTTCGCGCCCTGCTCGCCGCCACCCTCGCCACGCTGATGACCGCCGCCGTTGCCGGTATGCTCGCCAGTGGCGAAAGCGTACTTTTTTCCGGAGGGTTATAGGGAAAATGCATGATTGCCAAACACCATACGTAAAACTCTACAACCTCTTGTTAGATTATCAGGGAAAAGTCCTCTATGCCGATGTACTCTCCCCCTGGCTTGCTGAGAATGCTGCTGAGATGGAATGGCTAAAGGCATTCTCAATAATATCCGGCAACCCCGTACCGGCAGCAACGCAGGAATCTCTCTGGCGGCTCTATGCGCTTTCCCGGGTAAATGACCTGCTGTTACTAACCTTTCAGCCATCGCAGGCCCACAGTAACGATTGGCCCGGTCCGCTAATCAGCAAAGACGAGTATCGCACTTTTATGAAAGCTCTGGGCATGCAGGAAGCATCCCCACAGGCATTTTCCCCGTTTTATCATGAGATTGTTGCTGCAACACCGGCAGGGAAAAAGGATCTGCCAATTTCTGTGGAGGAATTTTTCTGGCCGGGCATGATGCTCGGCAACATGCTATTTTCCCGGGCCGGCGTAAATGTGACTGGTGGCAGCGATTTTCTGAATTCTGTTACAGCAACAGCTTCAACACTCTACTGGACGTTTCGCCGGAAGTATCGGCCACATCAGGATCTTTCCCATGGCTGGGGCGGCAACTCTCAATGGCGCACCCGCTTTCGGCGGGATTATCATATCGGGAAAAACTACTATTTTAATGTGGATGGCAAGTATGACCTCGCGAAAGGCCAATCATCCGCAATGACCGATGATGACCTCAACGTTTCAGAAAGAATCGAGCTGGTAACCAACCGCTGCTTTATCCGCTCCGGCAAATCCCACGACGACTGCTGGCCTTATGATGATCAAATAATGATTTTTTCGTAAAACGATACAAAAGCCAATGAAAACACTCGCTAATCCCTAGAATCAGAGTAACGAGCGTTTTTGTTCAAGGTGTTTTAAAAACAAATACTTACACAGGAATAAGGTCTATTGTTTTTCTTCAGTTTTCAGTGCCATACCGGTCCAGGCGGCGCACAATAAATCTATAACGCCAAATATAATTAATGGCGGTCCGGCGAGATCCAGGAGTACAAACGCAATGAAAAAAACAATCACCAGTGAACGCACGTAGACCGTCCAACGGAAAAAGTCGGTCATTTCCGAACGTGCCGCCTGGGTATAATAGAATGCCAGGAATAGCACAAGCATACCAACCACTCTAATCCATACTTCATTGGTCTCCGGCAGGCCAACCATGCCGATTAGTATATTTGGAAGCAAGAGAAGAAATATTCCGGTAAATGCCAGATATATGCCAAATATAAAAACACTTCTCGCAGCTTTACTCATATATTGACGCCTCCATGATAGTTTTCTCTACATATTTAAACTATTTTGAGGTCTTATCAAAATTTTTCCCCCTCACCATAATCACATTTCCCTTCCGGGATTTAGTGGGCATATTTATCATGATGCGAAACCGTTTCTCTAAATCAGGTTCTTTTTCGTAGCAATTCATAAAGCGTTTCCTGATCGATGATTTCCAGGAAAGGCTGATAATCCACTCCGCTTGCCAGCAGAAATTCCGTCAGTAGAATTTTCACCGTTTTCAGCAATTCCTCCGCTTGCCAGGGCTTTTCCACATAGCGGTCGATGGCGGCTTCATTGATGGCAACAATCGTATCCTGATGGGTCGCCTGCCCGGTAAGCAGCAGTTTCCGCACTTTCGCAAAGCGCGCATCATTGTTGACCTCGATGAGGAAATCCACCCCATTCTTCTGCGGCATCACGTGGTCGCAGATAATTAACGCCGGTAGTGCGCCACTGTTATCGATTGATGCCATAATTTCGCTGGCCTCTTCGGCACTTTCACAGTATTCGATCTCGCACTTTTCTGTTAGCGGCACTAAATCTTTTCGCAGGGCTGCGAGTACTTCCCGCTGATCATCGACGCAAATGATTACCGGCTTTTCCATAATCTTCACCTTTATTTAATTCTCGATTTCATGCAATCGGCAGTTGCACCGTAAACACCGTTTTTTCTTTGTTGCTCTCTACCTTAACGCTTCCCTGATAACTTTCCACCAGGCGCTGCACAATAGACAGGCCAAGCCCGAGGCCAAACGACAGTCCGCTCACCTTGGTGGTAAAATCCGGATGAAAAATTTTCGGCAGCGTACTGGCGGGAATTCCCGGGCCATTATCGCTAATTTCCACAATGATAGCATTTTTTTCTTCCCGGCTACTGATGCCGATTGCCGCAGCGGCAGTTTTTCCCTGCTGCAAGCTCTCGCAAGCATTGCGAATCAGATTCACCCAGATTTGCACCAACTCACCTTTATTCGCGGTAATTCCCGACACAGGATTT
>JAUIFT010000028.1 GCA_030430345.1 Calditrichia bacterium
ATAATGACGTAGCGCTCGTCGCGGTCATCGGGGTGAGCGGCATAGGCTTTCTTTTCCATCCAGGTATCGTAAATCGGACTTTCGATTGCCTTGGGGTCGTATTTACTGGGCATTTCTTTCACGATTATTTCTCCGGTGCATTGAATTGCGAATATTCCGGAAAAGGGAACATCCGGCAGACTATCATATAAAATTATAAACGGTTAATTTAACCGATGGCGGGGTGTAAATAAACCGGTTTTTTTATTTGGTTGATGGGAGATCGTTGTTCGTTGATCGTTGATCGTTGATCGTTGATCGTTGATCGTTGCCATCGTCAGGAATGATCTTGAATGTAAAGCACCTATATCAAAGATGTCGTAGATTATAATTCGGTTTTCTACGCATTAACAAACAACGATCAACGAGGAACGAACAACGAATAAATTTGCACCAACCCTGCCGGAGAATTATATTGCATTTCGGCATTTTTCAGCAACTGGAGTTTTCAATGAGCAGCAACAATAAAGTTATCCTCTTTAATCCCCGCAGTGCGAATTCCAAGTATCGTATTCCCAATACCATTCTGCAGTTAGGGGCAGCATTAGATGGCCGTTATAAATATGTTTTTGTCGATGGTAACCGGGAAGAAAACCCCTGGGCTACTTTGCAAAAATACCTGGAAAGCGGGGAATACCGCTACTTTGCCTGCACTACCATGCCGGCACAGCAATTGAAAGAAGCGATTCCTTTTACAAAAAGCATTCGGGAAAACTACCCGCAGGTGGTGAATATCTGGGGAGGCTATTTTGCGACGAATCAGCACCCGGTCGTGCTCAACTCCGGTTATGTGGATTATGTGGTTGCCGGCCCGGGCGATGTTGCTTTTCCGGCACTGCTGGATGCTCTGGAGAACAATCAGCCGATCGATGATATTAAAAACCTGATCTTTAAAAAAGATGGCAAAATCGTAAAAACGGGAAAAGAAGCCTTGCTGGACCAAGATGCATTGCCAGCCTTACCTTATCAAAAACTGCACGATACTTATCCGATGGCTGGCTATCTCGGGAAGACATATTTAGGGGAACGCACCATTGCCTATCACTCCAGTGTCGGTTGCCCGTTTACCTGCTCGTTTTGTGCAGTGGTGCCGATTTACAATGCCCGCTGGCGAGGAAAATCCGCTGAGAATATTTATCAGGACATCAAGTATCTGAAAGATGTGCACGGCGCCGATGCGATTGAATTTCATGATAATAACTTTTTCGTCTCCGAGAAGCGAACGACAGCTTTCGCGGAATTGATTAAGGATGATAAAATGCACTGGTGGGGGGAAGCGCGCATCGATACCATGCATAAGTATAATGACGAATCGCTGGCGTTGATCCGCGAGGCCGGTTGTAAAATGATCTTCTTCGGTGCGGAAACCGGCAATGATGCCGTGCTGAAACAGATGAATAAAGGGGGTACGCAAAGCGGAGAGCAAATCAAAGCATTTGCCGAGCGACTGGCAAAATTTGATATCATTCCGGAATATTCCTTTGTATTGGGGACGCCCGCGGATACAACGGAGGAAGTGCTCGCGCAACTGGATTATGATATCAATTTTATTAAGGAAGTGAAGGCGATAAATCCGGCGACGGAGATCATTATCTATGTTTACAGTCCGGTGCCGACGGAAGGCTCGGAATTATATGAAGCAGTGCAGAAGAGCGGGTTTGCCTTCCCGGAAACCCTGGAAGACTGGATTAACCCACGCTGGGAAAATTTTGACGCCCGGAAAAACCCGATGACGCCCTGGCTGACCCCGGAAATTGTCGATCGGATTCTCGGGTTTGAGACAGTGCTTAACGCCTACTATCCGACAGTTTCCGATATCAAGCTGACTGGCTTTCAGCGGAAAGCGATTCGGGCGCTGTCAGCGTTGCGCTATAAGAAAAACTGGTTAAAAATGCCCTATGAACTCCGTTTTCTGCAAAGCCGCTGGTTGCGTTACCGGCAGCCGGAGATTGAAGGATTTTGACAGTTTACAGTGAACAGTTTTTTAACGAACAACGAAACAGGATAATTTATGAAGAATCTCTCTCTCATTTTTCAGTTAATAATCATGACATTTGTCATTGCCATTCTGATTAGTCCTATTTCGGGAAAAGATGCGGCCAATAATCCGCTCTACATTGATCCGGCGACCCGGGATTTTTCGGAGAATCCTGAGTTGCTGGAACGGATATTTTCCGGGCCGCACGGCTATTTTCGCTTTATCAATATTCCCTTTAGCCAGGAAGTTTGCCGGCGTTTCGGAGCGGATATTGCCCAGATGCCCTCCCTGAATCTGCATGGCGATGCGCACATCGAACAATATGCGATTACTGATTTAGGCCGGGGGCTGACCGATTATGATGATGCTTCTTCCGGGCCGGGGATTCTCGATCTGATGCGCTTTGGCGTATCCATGCAGTTGGCGGCGAAAGCCAATGGCTGGTCCGGGCAATCGGCAATGTTGATGGAAACTTTCCTGTCAGGGTATAGAAATGCTCTGGAAAATCCTGAGAATAATGCAGAGATTCCGGCGCTGGTGAAACGTACCCAGGCTAAATTTACGATTGACCGGGAAGGATATTTCAAGTGGATCTCCTCAATTATGGAACCGATGCCGGAAGAGGTGCGAGATTCGTTGATCGCCGCGATTGATCCCTATATTGAAACCAAGCTGCTGGAAGCGCCGCATGTGACCCGGAATTATTTTCAGATAATCAGCAGTGGTTTTCTGCGGATGGGGATCGGCAGTGCGCTGGATATGAAATTTTTGGTGCGCATCCGCGGAAATACTGACGATCCGATGGATGATGTGGTGCTGGAGTTTAAAGAAGTACGGGACTTAAGTGAGATCGGTTGCATCGACAGCGGCCGGGAAAAAGATCCCTTTCGGATTCTGCTCGGGCAAACCCGCATCGCCTATTCTCCTTTTAAGCATCTGGGATATTTCCGCTTTCGGGATCGTAATTTTTGGGTGCATTCCTGGGTTGATAATTATAAAGAAGCGGATATCAAGAAATCATTCGAAAGCGTTGATGAAATGAAAGAAATCGCCTACGACGTCGGAGTGCAACTTGGCAAGGGGCACGTCAAGCACATCGCCACACCTTTTGATCTGCAGCTCCGTCGCGAACAGCTGCAACTGCTGGAAAATCATCAGGCCGCAATTATCGCTGCCTGCAAGGAATTGACCGGGCAAACGGTTGCCGCCTGGGAGGCGTTTTGTGAGGTAATGCAGGAGAATTAGTCCTTGCGTTAATTTTGCTGTCATCGCAAGGAGTGCCCCAAAGGGAGCCCTGCGGGGCAGCGGCGAAGCGATCGCTTTGTCGATATTCACCTTATAGATTGCTTCGGCAAAAAAATGTTTCACAATGACAGCCCTGGTTGCACGAACCGTTTATCGCTTACAGTTTGGCAATAAAAAACGCGTATCGCAAAGTAGCAATACGCGTTTTTTGTTAAGCATATCTTGCGGAAAAATCAGCGCAATAAAATCATCTTACGCGCTGCGACGAAGCTGCCGGCGCTGATGCGGTAGATGTAAAGCCCGCTACCGGCCAGGCGGCCGTTATTATCACGTCCATTCCAGCGCACATTGTAGTAACCGGCGTTCTGCTGCGTGTTGAGTAGTGTGCGCACTTTCTGACCGAGCACGTTAAAGATTTCGATGGTGACTCGTTCGGCCTGTGGCAATGCATAACGAATTTCCGTTTCCGGGTTAAAGGGATTGGGATAATTCTGCGCCAGGGCAAATTCCGTGGGGATTTCCGCTGTATCATCGGCGATGCCGACCACGGTACGATTCAGACGCGCAGCCGCTCCCTGTATCCGGCGGAAACCGGTGAGCCCGACACTACTACCACTGCCGTTTGTTTTATCAATCGTAATGAGGAATCCCGGCACTACCCCATTGTCCTTAATCCCGTAGAGATTGCCGGCCTGATCGAACAGCAGCCCTTCGGACTGTCCCAGCGAAGTTTGTCCGGTAAAACCGATCAAGGTTGCCGCCGCATCGGCAATATTGATGGTAAAAACACCATCCGGCTGACTGGCATTACCGCCGGTTGCGGCCCAGAGCATGCCGCTGGTAGGATCGAATGCCATGCCGGTAAATTCATCGCCGGTGGCACCAATGGCAGTAGCGTTGCCACTATTGGTATCGATGTGATAGAGGGTATAATCCGGCCCTTCCGTGCTAATGGCGTAGAGGTTATCTGCACCATCGAAGGCCATCGTAGAAATACCGTTCAGTGTCGTCGTTACAGCCGGACGGGACTCTCCGGAAAGATGATTCAACTCATATAAATCACCGCTGCCAGGTTCTGCCGCCCATATTTGGCCGCCTGTGCTAACTGCCAGGGCAGAGGTGCCGGGCAAGCCGCTGTTACCGACTAAACTGCCGGCGCCGTTGTTTGGATTCAGGGTAAAAAGGTCGCCATCAGGAACACTATTGTGCATACCATTCGCCCCATAAAGCGTATTCCAGGGCGTCTCCGAACCCTGGCCACTCAATGCGACATCGACGGTTGGCGTTTCCGGATCGTCGCTGCTAATGGTGATGCTGCCGGCGTATGCCGCGCTGTCGGAGGGCGTAAATATCACCTGAAATGTTTCCGAATTGCCGGGAGCAATGCTTAAGGGAAGTGTGCCGGAAAGACTGTCAAGGATGACCTGAAAAGCGCCGCCGGCACCGGAAATATCGCTGACAGTTAAGGGCTGATCCCCGACGCTGCTGATCGTAACGGGCGATGGCGCACTATTCCAGGTCGCAGCAGTGGTGCCAAAATCCGCTTAAAATTACTTTCCAGGAAGAGAATCCGAAACTACCCGGCAGCTCCGATGGCGGAATGCGCCGGATAATCGTCGGAGTAATCGTCGTCAAATCAAATGAAAAAAATGCGCTTTCAACTAAACCGCCGTTACTGAATATTGGCACTACCCCATACCCATTCCCCTGGCCATCAAATCCTATTGAGTTAACAAGCTTCAAGAAACCGGCCGGCGTTGGAATATCAATCTTCCCTAATTCTGTTAATTCCGCAGTGGCCAGATTCAATTCGTAAATATAATCCGAATCTTCCCCAAAATTGCCACCGGAGACATAGAATATATTATTGAAGGGATTATAGGCGACATCACCGAGGAAAAAAGTGCCAAGACTGCCGATATTTAGCGACTGCCCGGAGGCAAGGTCAAAACTATGGAGGATATATTCTACATCAGTCCCATTAAATATGAACTCAAATAGATACAGCAAGTCATTCGGACCGAAATCCATCGCAGTAGCTTCCGGTATCGGCAAATTTGTAAAAAAAGTTGATGAGCCGGTTGCCGGGTCTACCTGATAGAGCCCATCCGACCTTGCGGCAAATACATCTCCCTGCGAATTAATCGCCAGGGCATCTATAGAACCAACGCTTATTTCGCCGATCGTGCTGGCGGTCCCATTTAGCGGATTCACCGTCGTCAAAATATTGGGGAAATTGGGTGGATCACCGGTATAGTAGGTATACATGATATTTTCCTGCGGCAATGCCGCCGGGTTGCTGGCGGTGCCGCTAAAGTAAACCATTATTTCCGGGTTATTTGGAGCGTTGCCGGAAATTTTCAGGGAAGCGCTGTAGCCGCCGGCAACGGTCGGGCGAAACTCCACCCGGAATTCTTCTCTGCCCTGCAAAGGAATGGAAATCGGTAAGGTACCTCCATTGGAAAGGGGGCTAAGATCGAGGACAAAGGGGATATTCGGCATGGTAATCTCGCTGATGGTAAGATCCGCGCTGCCAAAATTTTCGATCGTCACGGTAAAGTCCAGGGTATCACCAATGGTAATATTTGGTAAGGAAACATTTCGCGGGCCGACAGAAATAAAGGGATCCGGCAGTTGATCGGGCAAGGTTGCGCTGGCCCAGGCGGTTTCCCAGCGGCCATCGTCGTTACCAGTGCCGGCGCGGGTGCCGGCGAAAAGATTGAATACCCAAAATTGGGTGCTGTCTGCGGGATCGACGGAAATACCGCTGTAATCTCCCCAGCGGTTCCGGAAACCGCCAAAGGTGCGCAGATAAAAATCTAACCCTGCGGCAACAGTTTCCGGTGGCCGGGTGGATCCGGCGGGATCGTTCGCCATGCGGCCGGTGGTATAAGCACCCCCATAGAGGGTGGCGCTGGATGCGGAGAAACTAAACTGGGCATCGCCAGCATTATTGACCGCTACCGCGGGATAAAATGTATGCGTTTCCGGAGAAAGCGTTTCTCCTCCGATATTTCCCTGATCTGCCAGCACAACAGCGCTTTCCGGGGCGCCGCTGGTGTTCAGCTTAAACCAGTGAGCAGTTGTCTGTCCGGCATCGCTGCCGGTTGACGGGTTAACAACAGTAACCGCCCAAAGCGCATCGTTTCGCCAGATCGCATCATAGACCCGGCGGTCACCACTGTTGAGGTATTGGTTCGGCGAGGTGGCTCCCGGTTGGGGCGCGAGAGCAACACTGCCCGGGGTATTATCAATATCTCCGACATTTATTACTTCATGAGTAAACACCGGTCCTCCGTTGCTGCCGAGGGGGTCGTCCACGCGAATAACCTGCACCACTTCATTGCCGCCGGAGGTTAATCCGTCGTAAGAAATCAGGAAAGTGCCGATATCGCCGCTGCCGCCGGGAATGCCACCAGTCCCGTATACCTGAGCGGGCATCGTTGTTACTGCTACACCTTCATTTTCATAAGGATCATGAACCGTAAAGGTCGCCGGGCCGCCTGCGTAAAATCCGCTGCTAACCCCCTTGTCGATAATCCAAAGGCGCACTCCGAAACTGCCGGCCGAAAAAGGAAACATATTGGCGGTGACATAAATCGCTTCTTCGTCCACCTCAAAACCGGGATAATCTGCCCAGTGTTCGAAATCGTCGATAACAACTTTCGAATCGAAGCCCATATAGTGCCAATCTGCGGAGGTCGCGGTTGCTGGCGAAGCGGTTTTGGAAACAGCGAGGAGAATGCGGGATTCGTCCGGATTGTCGGTTTTTTCCATAGTGATAACCACAAAGCGGTCTTCGTAGGGATCAAATACCACTTTCGGATCGAAAGTAAAAGTGCCGAGCGTAATGCTGCCTAGTGGAGAGAAAAAGTCTTCCAGGTCATCCCTCCAGAGAAGATTGCCGGTTTTGTCCCGGGCTTCCAGCAATACGTTCACCCCGGCGATAACCATATCATAGCCGGCAGCACCATGGGGATCGGGTGGAATAAAACTGAAACCGGTGAGGGCGGAATTATCTTCATAAAGCGGGCCGGGAAAAGTGATCCCGATGCCGTCGCTGGGGGAGTGAATTGCCGACCAGGGAATGCCGGTAAAGCTTTCTGGCAACAACTCATTTTTTTGTTGATGTTCTTTGCTATCAAAACGCGGCATTGGCTGCTGATAGGTAAGACCGGTGCGGGGATCGGTAACGCGCTTTTCTTCGGCGATTAGCTGGAAGGTGCCGGATAAAATAAAAAGAAAGATCAGTAGCCGGCAAAAACTGAGTTGACGGTTGTCTCTCTGCCATACAGTAGCTAGCGTCATAATGGCTCCTTGCTGTTGTGGTGGTTGAAGGCTTTTTGGATTGTTTATCAAAGATGCGTCAATTGATGATGATTTATGTTTATCATACGCAAGTAAATTTGAAGCTTAACCACTGTACTAAATAACTATTAAATTTCAAATGAATTTTCGCTGAAAAAAAGTTTTAGAGCGGGCTATTTAATGCGTAATATGAATCAAGAATGCTTTCTGATTCCCGCTTAATTTAACTAGGCCTTATTCCTTTTTAATTTATTGCTTTTATTAACCAGTCTAAGGTAAAAAACACTGAAGAAGGAAAAATTTTTATTCATCCTGAGTTGATCGAAGGATTCCGAATGAATGGAGGTAATTGATCTATTTTTAAAATTTTATCGATGATTAAATATCTGCTGTTCTTTGGAGAAAATCCGGGAGTGATGAGTTTAAATGAATATTTTTAGCGGACATAACAACGATCACTTTTACGAACGGCTGCCGGGGTTTCGGGATTTTAATGCCTTTTATCGTCTACGCTGGTATTTGCCCCTGCCGAGCAACTGGTTGGTGGTGATTACCGATGTGGAGGGATCTACCCGGGCGATCTCGGAGGGACGTTATAAGGATGTGAATGCGGTCGGCGTTGCTTCCATTGTAGCTTTGATTAACGCGGTGAAACCGCTGCACGTGCCGTTTGTTTTCGGAGGAGACGGGGCAACGATTTGTGTGCCGCCAACTTGCAAGGAGGCTGTAATCGCGGCTTTGATTGCTACCCGGCAGATGGCTGTTGAACAGTTTGGGTTGCAATTGCGGATTGGCATGGTGCCGATGGCGGAACTGAAGCGCCGGAAACAGCGGGTGCTGGTGGGAAAATATCAACCGAGCGGGCAATATCAACAGGCAATGTTTTTGGGAGAAGGGCTGGATGCCGCAGAGGTGTTGATTAAAGACCCTGCCCCGGATAATCCTTATTTGATCAGCGGGGAAGGCATCGCCCCCAATGCCAGTTATGAAGGATTCGAGTGCCGCTGGAATGAAGTGCCCAGCCCGCATGGGGAAAATGTTACAATTCTGGTGAAAGCCCTGGCTAAAGACGCATTTACCAGAAAAATCATTTATAAAGATGTGCTGAAAGCGATATATGAGATTTACGGACCGGAACAGACGCATCATCCCCTGCGGCCGGAAGGGCTGTCGCTGAGTGCCGCTTATCGCCGTTTATCCCAGGAAATCAAAATCGTTAATGCGTTTCAGTCTTTTGCGCAACGCTGGCTCTACCGCTTCAAGCTGAAAATATTGGTTTATATGGGGCGCTGGATGATAGCGCGGAAAATGATAACGACGAATGGCGACTGGGGGAATTACAAAACAAATTTAATTGCGAACAGCGACTTCCGCAAATTTGATGGCGTGCTGCGAATGGTGATCGCCGGTACTGCTCTGCAGCGGGAAAAGTTAACCTCAACGTTTCAGAAGTTCCGGGAACAGGGTAAAATCGCCTATGGTTTGCACGTTTCCTCCACCGCCCTGATTACCTGTGTAATATCCGATTATAAAACCGATCATATCCATTTTCTCGATGGGGCAAATGGAGGATATGCGATTGCGGCGAAGTCGTTAAAAAAACAGCTGCGGGAAGAGGTCTGAATTGGCCTTCGCAGCGGGCAGTTCGTCGTAAAAAATTATTGGAAACAAATAACCGGTGGATGGGTTGGATTGAGTATACGAGGGACAAAAAACATCTAATCGGAGGAGAATATTTGATGGGAAAATACAACAATTTTAATTGGCGTCAATATGGTGTAATTTTACTGTTTTTTGGCTGCCTGCTGTTTCTGATAGGATGCAGTAAAAACGATGATTCTGTTTCAGCCGATGAGAACACGGAAAACCTCGACAATGCCCGTCCGGATTGCAATTCCTGCAATGTTCTGTTTATCGGGAGCAGTTATTTGGCATACATCGGTAATGATGTCATCGATATTTTTGGACGCTTCGCGGAAGCGGGCGGGAAAAATGTTAATATCGAACGGCGGGATGTGGGCGGCCGCCGGCTGCATCATCATGTGGAGGATCCCTTTACCCTGGAAAAAATTCGCGAACGGCAGTGGGATTATGTCATTCTGCAGGGAAATGCTGCTTATCTCTCCAAGAAAAAATGGCATGATAACATCATTCCTTTTCTGGCGGAAATGCGGGGAATTATTAAAGAAACTTCCCCGAATGCCTGTGTAGTGTATATGATGCCCTGGGCGTATCTGGATGGTTTAGCCTGGCTTCCGGATGAAACCGAAACTTACGAGCAAATGCAGGACAGTTTATATCAATATACGACACAGGCTGTGCAGGAACTGGATATTGCGACGGCCCCGGCGGGCTGGGCCTGGTTTACTGCCATCCAGAATAATTATGAGGCCGAGCTCTATCTGAATGATTTTAACCATCAGAGCATTTCCGGCGCCTATCTAACCGCCGCGGTTTTCTATACAACTGTTTATGGGGAAGAAGCGCCGGCGATTACTTTTCCGCTGCAAGACCTGGATGACCCTCCGTATCTGCGCACGCTCGGCTACCAAACAGTTATGAATAATCTGCCTTTATGGAATATTTATTAGACTTTTCAGGATCATTAGTTTGTGCCATGTTTTTGATTCTGGATTGTCACCTGGTTTTGTTCTTGCTGAGAACCCATGCTAATTAACCGGGCCAACTCCCCGGTAGCTAACGTGGCCCCTTTTCGGTTTAAATGGGTAATATCGAATCGGGTATCAATTGTGAACAAATGGGGATATTCTTTGGGGCGATTTAAATCGAAAAATGGTATTGGCAGTTGCATCTTTTTTATCTGATTGGCGATGAAACTCCAGCGTCCGTCTGCCGGGGGTTTCATAAAAATAACGCTTAACCCGCGCTCCTCACACATTCTGAGCATTTCCGCTAATATCGGATAAGTCGTATGCCGGGACTTGTGGAATCTTTTTGCCAGTTTATCCGGCTTTTGAGCGTCGGTAAGAACCGCAGAATATTCTTGCTGGCCTTCCGGAGATAAAAAATGCGCCAAACGTTTATCAACGGTTTTATCCGATTCATCTTCCAGGCAGAGAAATCCATTGTACGCGAGATATTTATCCAGGTCTTTCTTCTGTAATTTATCCGATTGATGGGTAAGCGTCCGATAAATGTGCTGAGCTTCACCCGTGCGAAATAAACGCTTGCTGAATACAGACAAACGCTCCAAATACATACGGCTTTTTTCCGGGATCGAATGAGAGGAGGTCCATATTGCCTGTAAGGATTTTACGGTACGCCCGAAATCGTGATAATAAATCGTGCGCCAGGAGTCGATATTAATTTCAACTAACTCCGGCGAGAAATCACTGACTTCCAATACGATCGTTTGTAATTCCGGTAAATCCATTCGCAAAATTTCCTCCAGAACATAATGCATTTCCAGCATATTAATGCCCGGAATGCCCACATTAAATGAGTTGCTTAAAATCCCGCTCCCTGTCATCAGGCTATCAAACAAGACAGGATCGATGCCCCGATACGTGGCACTGCTACCGAGAAAAATAGTGTTTACTTTATCGGATTGTGCCGTTAGACCTTTGAATTTATCATTAATCAACCTGTCGTGTAAAGATGTAATACCATGCAGTAATGGTAAGAGAAGAATGAGAGCAACGCCAAAGAATAAAAATCTGATGAGAAATTTATTCATAAACGATTCCTTTGTTAAGGTGAATATTTTCCGGAGTGTATTATGGGTTAAGAGCAGAGATTCTCTTGAAAATCGCATCTGCCGCGACCTGGTGCCCCAGCTCATTCGGGTGCAGTCTGTCCGCTGTCCGAATTTTTAAATCTACAGGTTTATAGCGGGAGAAAGCCGGGAGGAGATCGAGGGTGTCAAATCCGTTTTCCGCAGCGGCAGCTAATACGCGCTGATGAACAGCAGTCCAGTGATACTCTTGAAAAGTAGCCTGTGGATCCTGGTGTAATGCGGGAAAAATAACTAGGAGCACCGGGAAATTATGAGCAATTGAGAGATCGCGGATTTTCCGAAAAGAAGCACGCACATTCTGCCATTTGTTTGAATCGCAATGCATCTTGCTATAATAATCAAAATATTGGCAGTTCGGGATTAAACGTGATTTTTCATACCGGCTATATATTTTTCATCAGGCGGAAAACCGTCCTGCAGCTCTTCGAATGAAATTTGAATATCTTCTTCCTGCAAATGAGCGATCAGCTCTGCCGGATTTTCAAAATTGATACCATTGGTACTCATTGTTTCCC
>JAUIFT010000029.1 GCA_030430345.1 Calditrichia bacterium
GCTATTTGAGCTCTGAGCTAGGTGACTCTACGCCGGAGAGGGGTGGAAAAAGGAAGCGTTTTTTCTATCTCACAAAGTATGGCCAAAAGATCTTGCAGGAAACAAAAGAGCAACGAATGAGTTTGTGGAAAGCTATACCCAAAATTGCTTTCAAATAGTAATCCTTACCCATGAGACGGTCGAGAGTATTTTGTACGGAAATTCTTACATGGGTAGCACGATACTTTAGTAGCTGATGAAAGAATATATATCTCCCCCCAGATGGTCCTTGCGATTTTTTCGCTGGTATTGTCGTCCAGAATTTGTGGAAGACATAGAGGGAGACTTGATTGAACGCTATCAGGATTATGTCATCCGAGATGGAGTCAGGAAAGCAAAATTGCTTTGGTATCTGGAGATACTCAAACTGCTCCGATTCAATATTATTAGACAACCTGAATTTCTCAAATTGAAAATTTCACAACCTATGTTTCGCCACAATTTTAAACTAGCGTGGAGAAGTGCTAGAAAAGACAAGAGTACTTTTTTCATCAATTTACTAGGACTTACAGCCGGAGTGTCTTGCGCATTATTGATTTTTCTTTGGGTCCAGGATGAGAGATCCATAGACCAATTTCACACCCATGGTGAAAATCTGTATCAGAAATTGGTCAGGTATGCATACTTTGACCCTGAAGGAAGAAAATATAGATGCCCAGGGTGTATATGCCAGTGAGGGATATTTTGATGTGTTTACGTACCCATTGATTTTAGGTGATGCCAGTGCTCTTCAAGATCCTACGGGCATCTTCTTGTCAAAATCGCTTGCTTCGAGAATCTTTGGAGATTATGAATCAGCCATGGGCGAGGCACTGACCTGGCAACACAGACAGGACTTTAACGTACTGGGTATTTTCGAGGATATGCCATCCAATTCCTCAGTACAGTTTGATTTTGTCTTACCCTGGTCTTTTTTTCTCACTGAGAACGAATGGATCACCAGTTGGGGTAATACTGCCATACAAACATATGTACTATTAAATCCTGAGGCAGATTTCAATGTCGTGAATGATAAAATCACACATTTTGTGGAGGAGAAAACAGAGGGAAATATAACACACCGACGACAATTTTTGGCAAAATATACTGATCTGTATTTGCATGGTGAATATACGGAAGGCATATTGACCGGTGGTAGAATAGAATATGTTCGTCTCTTTTCTTTGATAGCAGCATTCATACTGATTATCGCCTGTATTAATTTTATGAACTTATCCACTGCGAAGGCTTCAGGACGATTTAAGGAAGTGGCGGTGAAGAAAACTATCGGTGCCAATCGAAAAGCATTAATCTTTCAGTATTTTACTGAATCTTTCATCATTGTGGCATTTGCCGTCCTGCTCTCCCTAGTGATTTCGTATTTTCTTTTGCCTTCATTTAACCAGATCACAGGAAAGAGCTTGACGATGGCATTTTCTTCCGAGTTGCTCATTGGTCTTCTTGTGATTTTACTGGGAGTAAGCTTATTAGCCGGTAGTTATCCGGCGCTATTTCTTTCCCGCTTTCAACCGGCGGCGGTTTTAAAAGGGGAAGTAAAAAGAAGCGGCGGGGCAGTGCTTTTCCGCAAGGCACTGGTGGTCTTCCAGTTTGGCGTATCGGTCTTTCTCATCGTCGGTTCCCTGGTTGTCGATAGCCAGTTAAGTTTTTTGCGCAACAAAAAACTGGGATTGGCCAAAGAGCAGATGGTGATTATTCCAATTGGCGATCGGGAAACCATCGGGAATTTATCCGCGATTAAAAACGAATTGATGCGGGATGCCGGGGTGTTGGGCGTTACAGCATCGTCTTCCATTCCCGGCAAAGTGATGGGCGGATATAGTGTCGCGGCAGAAGGCTTGCCGGAAGGCGAAAATCCCTCAACAACCGGTTGGATTGTTGATAAGGATTTTCCCAATGTGCTCGACCTGGATCTCATCGCCGGAAATACTTTCCAGGAGACATTTATTCCGGAAAAGGGATATGACTATGTCATCAACGAGACTTTGGCCAGGCGGATCGGCTGGCAGCCGGAGGAGGCTGTCGGTAAATGGCTGAACGTCCTCGGTAACCGGATGGGCCGGGTGATTGGCGTTGCCCGGGATTTCCATTTTCGTTCGCTTCACAACGAAATTGGCCCGCTGGCGCTTTTCATCTCCCCCCGTAACTTTGAGTACTTGATGGTGAAAATTGCCCCGGATAATATTGTCGCCACGATGGGCCATGTTGATCGGGTCTGGGAAAAGTTGGTGCCTTACCGCCCGTTCGAGTACACATTCCTTGACCAGGAATATGAAGGACTCTACCGCGCAGAAGTTCGCAGCGGTCAGTTGTTAACAATTTTTACCTTGCTGGCTATCGTCATTGCCTGCCTGGGTTTGTTTGGCCTCGCCGCTTTTACCGCGGAACAACGCACCCGGGAAATTGGCATCCGGAAAGTGCTAGGGGCTTCCGTCACTAGTATCATTTTGATGTTATCGAAAGACTTTGGCCGCTTGATCGTTCTCGCAATTGTGCTTGCCAGCCCGCTGGCGTACTGGATAATGAACAACTGGCTGCAGAATTTTGCCTACCGGATCGATGTCAGTTGGCTGACCCTGATCGCTGCCGGTATCGCAGCGCTGATTATTGCGATTGGCACCATCACCTATCAAGCGGTGAAAGCAGCGCTGACCAACCCGATTAAAGCGCTTAAGTATGAATAACTGAAATTATTAATCATCAGGCTAATGACTGAGGACCTTTAGGCCATTAGTCTGATTGCCTTACGCCTGCTTTCTAATATTCGCTCCATACCAGGCGCCGGCGGCTCCCAGCAGGGTTTGCAGGATCTGATACCAAATCGGCTGCCCATTGCCGGTAGAGAATGCGGTTAAAATTCCCATCAGGATGATTAACCCAATCAGGGCGGAACCGGCATTAAACGGCGCATCTTTGCCAAAGCGGGCAGTAACAAAACCACCTGCGACAGCAGCTAAAAATCCCATAATCAGGATAATTATTATCCAACCGGCGCCGGGCATTTGCATCCCATCGGCGCCAAAAACATCTGCTGGTGCTACTAATGATATTACCCCAAATCCAAGCACAACCAGTACGGCCATAATCAAATAACCGCCAATAACGGAAATAATGCCTTTTCCCATAAGCCTCCTTTATACATTTATCTTGAGAAGCTGAGCTGTGACAACGCAGTGAAATATTATTGCCAGTTAAAAATGTTCAAATAGGTGCCATCAGGCGTTTCCAGCACGGCATTGGCAGGATCCAGCTCTGCGGCAAATTTATAGCCATCCGCTTTTAGCTCTGCGATCAGTGCTTCCGCCCGGTTACTGAAAAAAGTGATCATCCCGCTCTGGAATTCGTTGGTCTGATGCAGCCCCATCACCAACTGATTGTCAAAATAAATACCCCAGGGATAGGGGACATTGCTGGCGAACATTTTCCGGAATCCGAGCGAAGCCCAGTAAGCTGCGGAGCTGTCCCGATCGGCCGTGGGAATTGCATATTCTCCGAACATCCCGCAGCGGGAGAAGGTATGTTTCTCCATGCGGGCGCCAGTGGGATCCATCATTACCAGGCGGACATCCGGGCGATTCACCGGCGCCGGCGCATTGCAGACATAGCGCTGTCCGTTATAATCGCGAAAGATAATCTTTTCTAGATTGCCGGCACTGTCCGTCTCACTTTGGTAAGGAACGGCGCCAGCATTTAAGCTATCTGTTAACGCCATCAGGTCGCTCCCGTAATAAGTAATTGTCGGTGAAGGAAAATCTTTCTGATGCAGGGAAATGACGATGCTGCCATCGGTAAATGCCTGAACAGGATACGTATCCGGATGGGCGGCGGTTGATGTGAATCCCAACTGTTGGAAGAACGCGGCCGTAATCTCAATATTTTTTACCGACAAGCTGAACTCCAGCCCTTCCCCCAGGAAAGATGGCTTGCCGGCGGCGGCAAATTCTGCTTCCAACGGCGAATCCGATGGCGGCGCGGTATCATTACAGGCGAAAAAAGTGAGTGTAATGATACCAAAGAAAGAAAAGAAACCGCTTTTCAGACGCATATTATTCTCCGCCGCCATCATTTAACATTTCGTCATAATCGAAATGATCTTCGAAAAGCTCGATGCGATTGCCTTCCGGATCGTAGATCCAGGCGAAGCGGCCATAATCGTAATCTTCCACAGATTCAATTTCGATCCCGGCATCCGCCAATTGGTCCAGCAGCTTTTGCAAATTCTCCACCCTATAATTAACCATCGCTTTTCGTGCCTTTGGCAACGGCTTTTTTTTCGCCGGCATAATTGACCAGGTTGTGCTCGCTCGCCGCTCCGGGTCATCAAGATAACGATAGGCGAAGGCATGATAATATGTTTTTCCATAATTTTCCGTTTCGATACCAAGATGTTCGGTATACCATGCCGCCAATGCTTCCGGGTCGTTGGCATAAATGAATACGCCGCCAATGCCTTGTACTTTTTCCATATTTACTCCTGATATTTGCTTGTTTAAAGTTCAGAATTTTTACTGCTTATTTTCCAAATATGCTTCTACAAGTGCGATAGTGTGGTTGATTAGGGCAGCATCGCCAATCTTTCCATGACCGGGAACGATACGGAGTTCTTCCCCGTAACGGCTTTTCAGGTTTTTCATCGTTGCTCCCCATTGTTCAATCAACGCATCTCCGGTGTAGCCAAGATTGGGGGCTTCCAATGACTTAATCAGGCAACCGCCGAAAAGCAGCTTTTCTTCCGGAAACCAGACGACGATGTTATCCGGGGAATGACCGGGCCCGGGATAGTAAGCTTCAAAGGTGGTACTATCAACAACAAAATGTTCGCTGCTTTCGAAGAGTGAGTCTGGTAAAGGCAAGCTATTTTCCCGGGCTAGTTCGCCGGTCTTTTCCCCGGCAAAAACCACCGTTTTTATCTGACGGAGATTTTTAATTCCTCCCATCCGATCCGGATGAAAATGGGAAACCACCGCCTGCTTTACTGGCTTACCGAACGTCTCCTTTATCCAGGCCAGCAGCGCATCGGTCGCTTCTTCTCCCCAGGCAGTATCGATCAGAAAGAGTGATTCTTCCCCGACTACCAGCAGTCCGTTAGAAGGAAAGCGAATATCGCCCACCACCTGAAAGGAGCGGTGTTGCCAGATCTGATCAGAAAGGCGGCGAATATCAAGATCATCAGTTATTTTTTGCCACTCCCCCTGTCCATAGAGAAATGCACTGCCCAGCAATAGCATGATGTATAACAACTTTTTCATTGATCAACTGCTTTCCGGTTTAGAATTGGTCGATGAGGATTTGGTTACCATCCGGATCTTTCAGCGCAAAATGCGCCGGACCGCTGCCTGCCTCATCCGCTTCGGAAGCTAACTGAATCCCTTTTGATTTGAGATGCTTCTGAATACTACGGGCATCTTTCGGATTAAAAGTGATGATATTTTCCGTAAACATTCCCTGAAATAAACCAATCTTCGCATTGCCGTTTTGCAACACCAGCCAGCCTTGTGCTTCGTCGCCACCAATAGATTCGAACCCAAGATGGCTATAAAATTCCCGCGATGCCTTAATATCCTTCACTGCTAAGCTGATTGAAAATTCTCCTAAATCCATGAAAGTTCCTCGTTGTTCGTTGTTCGTTGTTCGTTGTTCGTTGTTCGTTGTTCGTTGTTCGTTGTTCGTTGTTCGTTGTTCGTAGTTTTTTACACTTCTAACGAGCTGTCAACTGTTCACTGATAACTGACAACTGCTTACTGCCCACCAATCCTACTGGCAATCCATTCCAGAAACAATTCATTTACTGCATCTCCCTTTGCACGATGATGAATAAAAAGATCGTTGCCAAACATCTCTTTATATGTCTCCGGCCTATCGGTTTTCAGCCAGTTTAAGAAGGTATCGAAAATTGCCACCCGACGATTGCGCAACGCGATGTTCTCTTGCCAGGTCGCGGAGATAATTTTACCATTTTCCAGAACGAATGTCCCTCTCCCTTTTAGCTCGTGCATGCCGATAATTTCAAAAAGACTGTTACGGAAAGCACCGGTAAACAGAACAGTATCATTCCTTACCTGAACATCATAATAGTTGAATTGCGGATTGTCCAGAAAGCTGTAGCGGTAGATGCCGGAAACATCCATTTTAGTTAATTTGTTGATCGGTTCACCGCTTTCGTTTAACTCGCGATAGACGGCATTCTCGGCATACAAGGACATCAATTCACGTAAATTACGCTGGTCATAGGCTGTTTTAAATTTCTCGAGAATTTTCTCCGGGTGCATGGCGATACTGGCATCAGTAAATGCTGTACAGCCAAGCAGGAGCAGCAGCAGCCAACCGGTGAGCGTATGGTGGCGTTTGTATTGAAAGGGATTGCCAATCAATTTGATACGCCGCTGCAAATCCTGCTTGTCTTCCAGAATTGCCGCCATTCCCGGCACTGCCTGAGGCGCCGATGCCAGGGAAAGCACCTTAATAATCGTTTCACCATAGTTTTGGTATTGAGGCGTTTCCGCCGCAGAGAGCGCTGCCGCATCACAGGCAATTTCCATATCTGCCCGCATCCGCCGGAAGGCCAGCCAGATGAGCGGATTAAACCAATGAAGCACCTGCAGGAAGGTCATCAACCAGCTGGTAATGATATCCATGCGTTTGATATGAGCAAGTTCGTGCAGGAATATGCAGCGTAGTTCTTCCCGGGAAAAAGCATTGATCATTGGCTCCGGAATAAGCAGGCGCGGACGGATAAATCCCAGCATTGCCGGCGTCGCGATCTGATTGGTAATGACCACATTGATCGGCATAAAGATGCGCAGGCGGGGTTTGCAATCCTCAAGAAGATCGAGAATATCCTTATCAATTAGCGGACGGGTTTTTCTGGTAATGGATAAGAGACGGTTATTTAAGTAGAGAATCCGCCCGAATAAGCCAAGGCATACCAGTAGCCAGATTAGTAAAAATACCCGTAGCGGCGTCCAGCGAAAGCCTCTCGATTGCAAAGTTTGAATGGAAATTTTCGGCACCGGTTTTTTAAAAATATCTTCCGCGGAAACACCGCTATGAACTTCCTTTCCAGAATGAACCTTCGGGAAGAGATAATCCGGTGCGGCAATATTAAAGACACTGAAGTTACTTTCCAGGTTAAATGGAATCAATAACTTGACGATGAGCAACAACCAGAGCGCATGGCGCCAGAACGGGGTTAACCAGCGGCGAAAAATAAATTGCACTGTAAAAATCAAAATGGCGAGGATCGCAGCCTGCCAGGAATTTTCCAGGAGCCAGCTGCCAAACCATTCGATGGGCTCAAGCATCGCCGTCATCATCGTATTCCTTTTCCTTGCTTGCCAATAATACTTTCAGCGCCTCAATCTCTGCCGGAGACATACGGGTTTTTTTCACCAGTTGTGCGAGCATCGGCAGGGATATACCGTCGAAAACCCTTTCGATGAAGGACTGGCTTTCCTGCAGCACTGCTTCATCGCGAGAAAGCGCCGGGCTGTAAAGATAACGATTCCCTTCCTGAGAATATTTCAACGCACCCTTTTTTACCAGTCTTGCCAGCAGTGTTTTCACCGTGCGATGATTCCAGTCTTTCTCGTCTGCCAATGCCTCCACAATATAACTTGCCGGCACGGAAGGCGCTGCCCAAACCACTTTCATGATCGCCCATTCAGCTTCAGTGATGTTAATATTTTTTGTCATCTTATTGACCACCAGATTAATTCAACCCCACATTGATTACATCTGTAGTCAATTGTATTACATTTGTAGTCACTTGTCAAGAAAAAAAATCCGGCAACGAAAAAATTGTGGAATAATTGATCAGGAAGGTGATGGATCAGGGAAGCGAATATCGTATCTTCATGTGAAAGCATGGAACTTTTAAATCTCTATTAAACAATAGCTTTCGGTCGATACGATATTCGCCGGGATAATTTTTTATCCGCTTTAGAGAAAAGTGGGGACGGAAAAATCAGGTAAAAACTTCCGTAACTTCTTCATTGAACAATACCCAAATACCGTAAATGCCCAGCAGCGTGCCAAAAGGAACGCTGAGTAAATTCAGAAAGCTGAGCACCAATACCAGTATTCTTGCCCAGGCTTTATGCTTCAACAATCCCATGCCGCCAATAATGCCGATAATAGACGTAACAACTAAAAACACCCCGATAATGCCGCCGACAAACGATGTAATAAGTATCGCATCCCGGTCCCCGGAAAGGAATCCCCCACCAGCGATGATTATAAATGCCAGAGCACCAAGTAAAATACCTAATATTGAAAATGCGATATATAAACCGCCTAAAATTTGAACATGTTTTTCCATCTCTGTCATCTCCGGAATTAGTTTACAATTTGCGCTTTTATCAATTAAGATCCGGCTTTGTTATTAAGATACCGAAATTCTGCAAACATTCAAAAAAAACTGCTCTCTACAACATAATATTTGGGGATGTCCCAAGAAATTCTTTTTGTCACTTCAAAATTTGTTTTTCGTATAAATCACTTATTATACTACCCTGGTATACGTAAATTATTTAGAAATTACCGGGGATTTTTTTAATATCATTTTTTATCAGCAAACTTTAAAACACTTACCGATATTTATAATCTCCCGCAAAAATTGCCTTCACTTTATTAATAATATTGGACTGACACGAGACGATGCCTGAAAAACGATTTAAACCTTTACCTATCCCATTTCGCTATGTGTTGCTAACCGCACTGCTTTTAATCTTCATATTCGTATTACAAGCATTTATTTCCTACAGCATGCGCCAGCGGGAAAGTTTTCAGATAAACGAGACTTCCTTTACTTCTTATATCGAGGAAGGAATGCCGGATAGCATCGCAGCGAAATTGGAACCCCTGCAAAACGAGGAATTTTGGGGGGAGCGGGATTTCCTTAACGCCTTGATGAAATTTCTTTCCGAAGATGAAGCGATGGCATATACATCGATGATTCTTAAATATTCCCGCCGAGACCCCGAACCGTTTAACTGGCTGGCAAATATCCAATTTACCGCCTCCAACTATATCCTCTGGGCATTGCTGACACCACTCCTCTATTATTTGCTGACTTTGTTTCCACTGGATAAAAGCGGCAGTTGGACTCAAAAAATCATCCATCTGCTTCTTAGTGTATTCGTTTCCGCATTTCACGAGGTTTTTTCGACTTTCATCTACTTCTTTCCAATGTATCTTTCCGGCTACCTGACCTTAACACCGGAATTTATGAGTCATGTTACCGCTGGTTTGCCCGCGGGTGTGATTAGCCGCTTTGTGGAATATTGGCTAATTATCGGGGTTCTGATCGCGGTTAGCTACTACCGGCAATTTCGCAGCAAACAGCTGGAGTTGCTCACTGTAGAACGGGAGCTTTCCAAGGCCCAACTAAACGCGCTGAAGATGCAGCTTCATCCCCATTTTCTTTTTAATACGCTGCATACTATTTCCTCCCTCATGGAGAAAAATATCGAAGATGCGCAAAGCGTTGTCTCCAAGCTTGGACATTTGCTTCGAAATATTCTTGAACAGGATCAACGCAATACCATCTCGCTGGCGGAAGAGATCAAATACATTAGCAGTTATCTGGACATAGAACAGGTGCGTTTTAATGACCGCCTGCAAGTTGTCTACGAAATTCCGGCGGATACCCTTAACGCCGCTGTGCCCAATTTGATTCTGCAACCTCTGGTAGAAAATGCCGTTAAACATGGTTTCTCCCGGCGAACCGATGCCGGCAAAATCCGGGTGGCCAGTCAGCGGGATGGCGGCCGCCTGATCCTGACTGTCGAAGATGATGGGAAAGGGATTGCCGAGCTGGCATCAATTCAGGAGTGTTCCGGGATTGGTATTAAGAATGTAAAGGGGCGTTTAAAAGAAATGTATAAAGGTGATTTTCAATTTGAGATTGCTTCTCCTAAACAGGAAGGCTTCATTGCCCGGATTGTCATTCCGTTTCAACTTGCCCAGGGAGAGGGAACCTGATGAAAATAAGAACGGTTGTTATAGATGATGAACCACTGGCACGCTCCCGCATCGTTAATCGCCTAAGCGAGCAGGAGGAGATTGTCATTATTGGGGAATGCCGGAATGGCAAGGAAGCGGTCAGTTTTATTACTAAGAAGCGTCCCGACCTGATCTTTCTGGATATTCAGATGCCCGACATGGATGGTTTCGCCGTTTTAGGCAAATTAAAGCTGGATTACGACCCTTTCATCATCTTTGCAACGGCATACGATCAATATGCCCTGAAAGCCTTCGAAGTGCATGCCATTGATTATTTGCTAAAGCCATTCGACAATGAACGCTTTAACGAAGCGCTTTCCCGGGCAAAGGAACAGATCAAGTTGAAGAAAACCTCCAGCTTCAATCGCAAATTGATATCGCTGATGAAGGAATTCCAACAAGCCGAGAATGAGTTCCTGAGCGCATTTGAGATCAAAAAAAATGGCCGGCAAATAAAGATTTTTACGGAGGACATTATCTGGATTGAGGCTGATGGCAATTATCTGAACTTAAACACAGGGCGGGGCAGCTATCTTTACCGGGCTACGATGAATGCCATTGAAAGTGAATTAAATCCGCAGCAATTTTTGCGGATTCATCGCTCCTTCATCATCAATCGCCATTTTATCGGCGAGGTGAATTACCTTAACACTAATGAATACCGCTTTAAGTTAAAAAATGGCACCGAGCTGGTCTCCGGTCGCTCCTATAAGGAAAAAATTGGTGAATTTTTGGCGGAAAAGCAGTACTAGGCCATACGCTTAAGAGCGAAGGCTATCAGGAATAACCATCGACGAATATCATCAAACTTCTCCGCTCCCACCTGCAATTCATCACTAAATTTTCTTTCCATCACAAGCTTGTCATCCTTTTGAAACTCTCTCCGTAAAGACCCTCGCAAGCAATTTTTAATCAACATTAGAGGAGCTTTATATGCAGGTATCCAAAATCGTTTCAAGCGGATTCATGATCATTTTAGTGCTGTTGCTTTCCGGTGCCTTATTGGCAGAGGGCACCTATTTTCCCAGAGCCAGTCAGCGCGCGGAAGTGATTCAGCGAATCGGCTCAACTGATATTTCTATCGTGTATCACAGCCCGGCAGTAAAAGAAAGAGCTGTCTGGGGACAGTTGGTAAAGTATGGGCAGGTTTGGCGGGCAGGCGCAAATGAGAATACCGTCATCTCCTTCACCCATCCGGTGAAAGTGAATGGCACGGACTTGCCCGCCGGCACATATGGCTTACATATGATTCCGGATAAACATGAGTTCACGGTAATTTTCTCGAAGAACGCCACTTCCTGGGGCAGTTTTTCCTACAAACAGGAAGAAGACCAGGTGCGGGTCAAGGCGCGTCCGCAATCCGGAGATTTCCAGGAATGGCTCAGCTATTCCTTTGTCGATCGCAGCGCCAGCAGCGCGACCGTTGAGCTACAATGGGAGAAGCTCCGCCTTCCCCTGAAGATCGATGTAGATGTAGATAATATCGTATTGACAGCCGTTCGGGCAAACCCCGGCACAACCTGGCAGGAACTGAATCAGGCCGCTAATTATTGCCTGCAGAAAAAAACACACATGGACGAGGCATTGGGTTGGGTGGACAAGTCCATCGCACTGAATGCCAATTTCCGCAATCACTTCGTTAAGGCAGGTTTGCTCAATGCCAGCGGGCACCAGGATAAAGCGGAAAATGTAATGGATAATGCCGTTCAGTATGCCAATCAGGAATGGATGTTAAATCAATACGGATATGCCCTGGTTAACAACAAAAGGC
>JAUIFT010000764.1 GCA_030430345.1 Calditrichia bacterium
GACTGGCCGGTTTATGATGAAAAACATCTGGTAGAAGACAGCAAAGAAGTGGTTATCCAGATCAACGGAAAGGTTCGCTACAAACTGCAATTGCCAGCGGACTTATCTCGTGAAGATACTGAGAAACAGGCGATGGCCGCTGAGCGAGTGCAGGAATTGATTGCTGGTAAAAATGTCATTAAAGTCATCGTTGTGCCGAACAAACTGGTTAACATCGTTGCCCGCTAAGCAGTAATAGCGAATATAAAATTAAAATGCCCGTGGCAAACCTGGAAAATTCCAGATAACCACGGGCTTTTTTGTAAATGCCATAGAAGCTATTCAAAATCCAGCGAAGATGTATCCAAATCCTCCCCGGAAATATCTTCTGCATCACGAATCAATATAAGTATCGCGCTTTGGGGAACGATCAGATATTTCTCGCCTTCATAGTTTATTTCAACGACTGCTTTCCGCAGAAACAAGGCGTAATCCCCTTCCCGCGCTTCCATCGGCATGTATCGCATTCCCTGGGCGCCACCAATATTCCAGGGCTCGTCTCCAAGATCAGAAGGATTTGCCAGTGGAATCCCCGGACCGGTTTTAATGATACGCCCTTTAGCGACCTCATCTTTCTCTTTCACTGATTGCGGGAGATATAGCCCGACTTCAGTTTTTTCCTCAGCATCATCAAGCTGCACCAACACCCGATCGCCAATGACTATAATTTCTTTCATTTCAGCACCTGGTTTCGTTTTCCGGTAATATAAAGCCCTTTTCCCTTAAACACCACCTTTACTCTTCGCCTGAACCGCTTCCGCCGTCAGGCCATAGAGCGGCGGCGTTTCCACACCAAGGATCCTCAGATACATATATATTTGTCCCCGATGATGCACTTCATGTTCAACCATGGCCCGCAACCACTTCCAGAGGGTGATCGGAACGCCCGCGGGCGTTTCACACTTTTTCTGCAAATCAGCATCACTTAACTGGCTGAAAATATCCATCGATTCCTGATGCAATGATTCCATAAAATCGATGACGGCATTATAACCATCAGCCAGTTCCCGGCCGCATCCCGGATATTGACTGGGTTGAAAACGGGCACTTTCCGCATACATATAGCGCTCAATTGTGACGAGATGCCGCGCCAAATCCCCGAGGGTGAATTTACCTGCCTGATAGGTCCACTCAATTTTATCCGGAGGTATGCAGCGGATAATCCGCATAGTTCTGCCACGTATTTTCTGAAAATATTCAAGGAATGGTGCAATGGATTTTATTTCCATCCTAAATCTCCTTTCGGAAAAAGGCAAGGGGGTAGATAAACAAAGTGAGCATGCTTTATAATACATGCCCACTTTGGAAAAAACGAAGCGTTATTTCAATAAGATAAGCTTACGGGTGGAGATATTATCACCCATCTGCAGTTGATAGAAGTAAATACCGCTGCTAAGATTTTCCGCATTCCATTCCACCGAATGCCAACCGGCAGCGCGGCTTTCAGAGACCAGTGTGGCCACTACCTGGCCCGCCAGATTATACACTTTCAGAGTTGTATGACCCGTTGCCGGTAACGAAAACCGAATGGTTGTCGATGGGTTAAATGGATTGGGATAATTTTGCGCCAACTCAAAATTATCGGCAAGCGCTGTCGGATTATCATCAATAGCGGTAGCGCCGCTCATTTCCAGCACATACAAACCGGTTGACTGATCCGATGCGATAATTTTTCCGGATTGAAAATAAGGATACACCGACCAGCATCCTTCGTAGCCAAAACCTTCAGCCGGGTAGGTGTCATAATAAGCAACTTCTTGGGGATCGGCCGGATTGCTGATATCGAGAACGCGCACACCTTCAGTATAATATCCGATATAGAGATAATCCCCTTTAACATAATGATTATGAGTCACTGCCTGCGGATTCGCGATATAGGTAGCCACCAGATCAATATTATCAATATCACTGGCATCAAATACCCGGACGTGATTGCCGCTGCTGCCGATCTCGTCTCCCACAAAGAGATAATTGCCATCTTCAGTAGTCCAAACATTATGCGCCCCGGAGCCGGGGTAGTTGAAACGGGCTATCAAACTTGGCTGCGTTTTTACGGATACATCGAGAATATCCACGCCATCGCCATAAATGCCCGGTACATAAGCGGTATCGTTACGCACATAAACATCATGATAATAG
>JAUIFT010000765.1 GCA_030430345.1 Calditrichia bacterium
GAATTCTGCTTTAAAAATCAAGCCGCCATAAACGGAATTCCGGTAAAACATTACTCAACTTTTTAAGAAGGAACGAAAGTCTATGGACTGGGTCTGGGAAATTTGTAAAGATTATGTCTTAAAACATCTTCGCCGGTTGGGTGATAATGACCCCAGTCAGGAAAAGCAGCAACAGGCTTTTATTGAAATTATGAGTGAGTCGACAGTAACGGTACTGGTGCAGGAGCCCTGGCATAATTCCGTGCGCTTTAAAGGGTTGGCAAAATATGATTCAAGCACAATGATGCCATTGCTCAGTGATCCGGAAAATTTTTTGCTGGAGCATTTCGGCGGGGGAAAGTTCAAGTTGAATTTTCACCAGGGACTAAATTTCGTCGCTACGAAAAATTTCAAACCGGAAGCAGAACCGAGGTGGAAAGATCTGCCGGATATCGGGTATTGAGAGATTGCGCAAATTTGCAAATCAGCAGCCCCCTCACACAATGATTCCTTCGAGGAAAGGAACAAGTGAGCAACTCTGAACTTTGAATCTGAACTAATCCCTACAAATCCCAGCCGGCCCGGGCGAGCATATAACCGGTAAAGGCCGCTATCACCAGAAAAACAATCCCACCCTGAAAATAAGTAATCGCAAAAGTATCCGTTACCGGTACTAATTTATCCCCGTCCCGAAATACCAACCGGCCGATTTCATAGAGTCGATAGCCGATAAAAAGGGCAATAATGCGAGTGAACCATTTGAATTCCTTCCAGATTGCCAGGGGAATAAGGATGACAAACAATCCGCCGGTAATGAAATAGATTAATCCGCTATCCGGACGGGCCGTCTTGGAACTAATGCCGGATTGTGCAATGATGATGGCCCCAATCAGGTAAATCAATCCGTACACAAAGTAAGTAATTGCCGCCTGCCGGTATTTTTCTGTCTGCGTTTCAGTCATAAGCATTTCCATTCAATTGGATATAAAATTGCTCAAATTATAGCTGATCCCGGGCAAAAATGCAATACACCCTGAGCAGGTTATATTTTTGATTGACAGAACTATTATCGGTTCTTTTTAGCTGATAGATTCAGACATAACGTAAATATAAGCCGATGAACATTGCTGCAAAGAAAAGGATTAAAGCGCCAACGGTGGACCCAATAATTTTCCCGCGAAGGCGTCGGAAATGGGGGAGATTATCCGCTTCAGAATTTTCAGACAATTTTGCTAAAGCCGGTGCCAGGCGAATGCTGAACCAGATTTGGATACCCAATATAATCAGGAAAAAAAGAATCTTGCCGGCGAGCAGACTGAGATAAGTTGTAGAAAACTGAAAGCCAATCCCATATCCACTGTTAATGATGTTAAATACCCCGCTCAGGATAATCGCACCGACAATCTCTTTGCTGTAGCGGATAAAGCGGTGGAGCACCCGGGCGAGGAGAGAAGGAACGCCGGGAGGCAGTGTGTTTCCTTTACCAAACATGGAAATAAAAACCAGACCGTAAAAGCAAAGTCCGCCAATCCAGAGCACGATGCCGGTAAGATGTATCCAGAGAACTAATGTTTTGAAGGCGAGCAAAATTTTTCCGAAAATTAGACATTGAAAAGATAGTGGCAGTCGCGGAAAAAACCTTTATCGCTGCCACTGACGGCTACATTCCGATAATGCTGCGAATTTCATCCATAATCGCAGTATCAATTTCCTTGTAGCCTTTTTCAATCGCGTGCTGTTCAATGCTCTTCTTCACCATTGGCTTCACAAAAACCGGAATGCGATCCAGGCGCTCCATTGCTTCATCCGTCCAGGTAACCGCAGGGGCCTCCTGCTTTTCGATCGCCTCGTTGATGGCGCCGGTGAAGGGACATTTCGACCCGCCGGACTTTTCCGGAGCCGCCGCTGCCGGCTGGGCTGAAGCGCTTTCTGCTGCTACCGGCGTATTATGCTGGTTTGTCAGAGCGCCACGCAGGGTGCCCATTGGGGCGGTCGTTTCTTTTTTACCACCGATTTTGACATCGAGCGAACGGACCATCTGGGTTTCCATTGCATTCGTCAGCATGGCGATGCTTTTACTGCAGGATGGGCAGCCGAAAACGACTGTCATGGATCCTTCATCCGGTCCGCGGGTGTCGGTTATTTTCATGGCTTCGTCGCATTCGATACACAAAAATTTCATTTATTTCTCC
>JAUIFT010000030.1 GCA_030430345.1 Calditrichia bacterium
CGCGAGAATCGTTGTCGGTAACAGATAGTAGCAAAAGTCGAGGAGAATCTTTTTGATCGGCTCGTAATGTAACAGGCCGAAAATAAGGTGAATATCAAAATAGGCAAACATGATGAATGCGATGGAGCGAAACATCTGATTGCGGTTACGAATTTGTTGTACCGAAAAAACCGCGACGCTGCCGACAATCAACGCCATCACCGTAAAAGTATAGTCATTGCCCAGTACGGAACCGAGGATCAGGCTGATGCTCACCACGCTAATGAATGCGAGGCCGAACCCTAACAGCATTGCTAACAGCATTGGGGCTACCACGATTGGAATGGTTTCGTAAGGCCAATCGGTGAAATTCTGAATGATGCCGGCAAGACCCAACTGCAGCAGAAAGATGATCGTTACCATGCCCAGTAAGCTGTTGTTATTGAAAATTGTGTGGCGATAGAAATAAATATAGAAAACTGTAAAGAGAATCATTAGAAAGGCAAAGAGAAATTTACCGCTGAAAAATTTGAACTGCTGCCAGCCGCGCTCCCGGGCGGACCGCTCCTTCTGGGCAATAGAAAGGGAGTAGAGCTTCTGGTAAACCTGCTCGGTAACTTTCTCATTATTATCAATGATTCTTTCATCCTGCTCCACATATCCCCGGGTTAGCGGGACATCGTGTACTGCTTTGTCCTTCCGCTCGTTGGTGACCGTTTCATTATAGACCAGATTCGGGGAAAGAAAGGCATAGGTCAGATGTTCGGCAGATGTCAGAATTAAAGCGCTCTCAGTGTAGCGCTCCCGAAGGATTTCATCGATTGCGGCTTTCGCTTCCTGTACTTCCAGTACTTCTATCAGGGCAATTTTTTCTTCCAGACCATCCTGGGCAATAACCAGTTCGTTCTCCGGAATATCTTTTTTTTCCCGGTCGAGGATCCCCTGGGTATATACCTGGGCAAGGCCGCCACTAAGGGTTGTGGCAAAACCGGCGAGATTTTTTTGTTGATATATTTCATTCAATTGGTAGAGGTGATCGGCAGTCAGGCGGACATTGTATTTCAGATTGAAGTTTTCCAGGAAGCTGTCGATCGGCGCCGCCTGGGAAAGTTGAAGATTGCTTTCTTTTGCAGCCAGTTCATATTTCCCGAAAAACGCTTGAAGCTCGATAAAAAAACGGCTGAGCGTAATTTTTTGGGTATTCTCCCGGTCCGCATTTTTGTCGAAAACCGGCGGGGTCGCCAGGCGGGCGGATTCCCGCTCCTGCCGCAACTCCTGATCAGTCTTCTGAATCGCAAATTTGAAGGGGGCAATAATTTCTTCCGGGGCGACGCTGTTTACTTTCAGATTACTGTATTCGAAAGGCCGTTCTGAAGGCATCATCCAGACGATGGTAATAATTAGCGCCAGGGAATAGATGCCTTTTAGGAGCAGGTCATCCAGGCGAATGCCAAGTAGGTTGTGTGATTGCAGGAACTGTACTAAAGACTTCCAAATTTCCTGAAGCGTTTTCATACTTATCCAATCAGATTTACCGGTAAACCGCTTAAATGGCCAGAGCGCCAGGTGTTTATCAAATAAATCGTTTAACTTTTCCGGTATTCACAAAAAAACTAGAAAACCCGGCGACAATTATGCCGGGTGTAGCACAAGACGATTACCGGGTGAATTTATAACAGGAAGGTTACTTTTACAAAATAAAAAGGTATTTAAGACAGATCGATAAGCCGAATTCTGTATCCCGAAGATTCGGGATGGTAATCATTTGTCTATGCAGCCTACCCGGAAGTATGCCGGCAATGCCGGCGCGAAACGGGCCGCCTCGCTTCCTTTCGGAGATTCCTTCCCTATTTGGCTTTGCACCGGATGGGGTTTGTCCGGCCCGGGTGGTAACACTTTTTTCAAATCTCTGCTCAGAGACCGGCCGGTAGGCTCTTACCCTGCCATTTCACCCTTACCCCGGTAAACCGGGGCGGTATCGTTTCTGCGACACTTTCCATCCTGTGTTCATTGCTGAACGCAGGTTCCGGATTCTCTCCGGACATCCTGCCCTGTGGAGTTCGGACTTTCCTCCCTGCCAAAAACTGGCAGAGCGATTACCTGATCTGTCCTAAATACGCTTTACTAAATGAATGACCGTATTTACGCGCCGTTGTCATCGACCCAAACCAACATGCGGCCGCAATATTCACAACTATGGATGCCGCCTTCGCGGATTTCCACAATTCGCTGCGGAGGCAGCATGGAATAACAACCGGAGCAGGAGTTGCGATTTACGGTTGCTATGGCCTGGCCACTCTTCGCCTTACGGATACGCTCATATTGGCTAAGATAACGCTTATCGATTTTTTGAGCGATCTTCGCCCGCTTATCGTTGAGAACCGCTTCCTCTTCCTTGGTCTGTAAATTTATCTCTTCCAGCTCCTTTTTGTTCTCGGTTAGCTGGTTTTCGATATCCTCGACAGACGCTTTCAATGAGGTAATTTCCTGCTTGATATTTTCTTCTTCCTCGATGGTCTGTAAGACTTTTGCTTCCAGGCTCTCGATTTCAGCCTTCTTAGTGTCGATCTCTAAAGAAATTGCGTCGTATTCTTTGTTGTTCTGAACTTTGTAAAGCTGATCTTCATATTTGGCAAGCTGTGCTTTGCTGGCTTCTAATTCCTTTTCGAACATTTTGCGATCGTTCTGTAGTTTCTCAATCTGGGTTTCCTGGGCGTTTGCTTTTTCCTGGTTCTCCTGCAATTCCTCGGAAAGATGCTCGATGAGCATGGGTAAATCGCCTTTTTGCAATTTGAGGGAATTCAACTTATCATCAAATTCCTGGAGTCTGACAAAGTTGTTTACAAGCTGCTCCACTCAGATTCCTCCTTCAACTATTATTGATGTAATACATTTTTGTTTGCCTTTTTTAAAATAAAAAAGGGTGCAAACTCGTTTTGAGCGCACCCTTTTTAAAATTGTGTTACCTGATGTAATCGAAGAGATTTGTATCGAATGAATCTCAATGTATTTCTCCTTTTGCTAAGTGGGCCCACCAGGACTCGAACCTGGGACCAACGGATTATGAGTCCGGTGCTCTAACCAACTGAGCTATGGGCCCGAGAAAGAAACGCAATTTATACGGCGATACAGGGAAAATCAAGCGGTTTTTTTTAATACATCTTTCCCGGACGTCAAAAACTTATCAATTATTTCCCGCAAACTTTTGATCCCCGGCATGTATTTTCAACTTAATTTTTTATAGTGGATTGTGAATATTTATACAAATTTGCTAAACCCCGATTCATTATGTATTTAGGGCAAAACCATTCGAAAGTGGGGGTTATTTTTTTAGCGTTCTTTAATAATGTGATAACGTTTGTAAACCGAAGTTTTGATTTGGTTTATTGTAAGGCTGTCACAAATTTTCGGAATTTTCCCGGAAAAGAGAACCTTGCTGAAAACGAATGGAGAATCGTTTATGTCATATATGATCACGGAAGAATGTATCGCCTGCAATGCCTGTCTACCGGTTTGCCCGACAGCGGCAGTAAAAGAAAGTGTACCTGTTTATAAAATAATCGCCGACGCCTGCAGCGAATGTGTTGTCGATTTCAAAACACCACGCTGCCTGGCAGTTTGCCCCATCGATGCCATTACAAAAGATCCGGCGAATGAAGAAAATCACCAGGCGTTACTGGATAAACGCAGCCGAATCCTGGAGAATGGCGCGCTGCCATCCTGATTAAGCGCCGCTTTAAATGAAGGGGCACAAATCCCCGGTCTTCTGAAATCCATTACTTGCGAAACCGATATCCGCGGTTTAACTTTCCACAATCTTAGTGAATCACGAATAGTTCTCTTATTGAAAGGCACTTTATGAGATCGCTTCGCCTGGCACTGGCTCAAATCAATTCTACGGTTGGGGATATCAAGGGTAATTTTGAGAAGATGCTCGAATATGTCGAACGCGCTGCCGGGAAAGGTGCGGATATTGTCGCCTTTCCGGAACTGGCGTTGATTGGTTATCCGGCGGAAGATTTGTTACTCCGTCCGGAGTTTATTGATGATAATCTGCAATACCTGCAGAAATTAATTCCCTACAGCAAGCATATCACCATACTGACTGGCTTTGTTGACCGGAAAGATGATATTTTTAATGCCGCGGCTGTCATCCATCGGGAGCGTATCGCCGGCATTTATCATAAACAGTTCCTCCCCAATTACAGCGTCTTTGATGAAAACCGCTATTTTCAGGAAGGGAAAGTGATGCCGGTATATCGCTATAATAATATGAATATCGGCGTGAATATCTGTGAAGATATCTGGTATCCCGGCGGACCGACCTATGCCCAGGCACTTTACGGGAATGCGGAAATTATCATCAACCTTTCCGCTTCTCCCTATGCAATGAACAAGTTGAAAGATCGCAATAAAATGCTCTCGGTGCGGGCGAAAGATAATGAAGTGATTCTCGCTTACGTCAACCTTGTTGGCGGGCAAGATGAACTGATTTTTGACGGACAAAGCCTGATCCTTTCCGAAGAAGGCGAGTTTATTGCGAAAGCGCCGGCGTTGGAAGAAGCATTGATCGTTGCAGATCTTCATCCGGATAATGTTTTTAACCGCCGTTTGCACGATCCTCGCCGCCGCAAGGAAAAGCTGTTTATTCCGGACGATAAATTGTTCGAACAAATTGAATTATCTCAACCGGAAAAGGCAAAACCGGAATTGCCGGCGCCCTTCGTTGTCGATGACCTGAGCACACGGAATGAAGTCTACCGGGTACTCACCCTCGGCGTGCGGGATTATATCCGCAAAAATAACTTCAAGAAGGTCGCGCTGGGGCTTTCCGGCGGCATCGATTCTTCCCTGGTCTGTGCGATTGCCGTGGATGCGCTCGGGAAAGAAAATGTAACCGGTATATCCATGCCCAGCGATTTTACCAGCCAGGGCAGTAAAGATGATGCACGGCAACTGGCGGAAAATTTTGATATCGAGTTCCACGAGATTCCGATTAAAACGCTTTATGAAACATACCTCGATCAGCTTTCCGGGCTTTTTGCCGGAAAGTCGCCGGATGTTACCGAAGAAAATATCCAGGCCCGTATCCGCGGGAATATCCTGATGGCATATTCCAACAAATTTGGTGCAATGGTGTTGACAACCGGGAACAAGAGCGAGTTTAGCACTGGTTACTGCACGCTTTATGGCGATATGTGCGGTGGCTTCGCGGTTATTAAAGATGTGCCGAAAATGCTGGTGTACGATCTCTGCCGTTTCCGCAACGAGATTGCCGGCAAGGCGATGATTCCGGAGAATGTGCTTACGAAAGCGCCCTCGGCGGAATTGCGCCTGGATCAAAAAGATACCGATTCCTTGCCGCCTTACGAAGTGCTGGACCCGATTATCACCGCCTATGTGGAGGAAGATCTCTCTTTCGAGGAAATTGTCAGCAAGGGGTTTGAGGAAGCAATTGTTTTACGGGTGATGCGGTTGATTGATATGAATGAATATAAACGCCGGCAGAGTGCGCCGGGAATCAAAGTAACACAACGGGCCTTCGGCAAGGACCGACGCTTTCCGATTACCAACGGTTTTCGCCATGGTGAGTAAGCTCTTTCGAGAATCATGGCCAGTAGACTATAGACAAGAACTAAACTGAGGAGCGCTTTATGGGTTTTTCCGGCGCAGGTGGATCAAATGGTGGGACCGGTCGTTTTTTTCTGGGATTGATAATGATGATTGGAGGAGGTTACCTCTTCCTTAATTCGATTCATGTCGGTAACAGTTTCGGGATGGGGTCGATCATGTTTGGCATGGGCGGCTTTAATATGACCGGCGGTATGGTGTTAGTACCATTCCTTTTTGGAGTCGCAATGATTTTTTATAACGCGAATAACTGGCTTGGTTGGATTCTCGTCGGTTCCTCGCTGGTGATGTTAACATTTGGGGTTATCGCCGGTATCCATTTCCATTTTCAGCGCATGACGGCATTTACCCTGCTGATGATCCTGGCGCTATTGCTTGGCGGGATAGGGCTTTTCCTGAGTTCGCTGCGGAATTTTGAATAAAATCAGTTGCAATTGCCTCCTTTAAGTTTCATTATTAATAGGCAGATATGAGATTGCTTTACCGAATTGAAGAAAGATATTTATGGGTATCCGATATAACGCCCCTTTCGTTTTAACGTTTACTTTTTTTTGCATTATTGTCATGGGGATGGGGGAAGCAACCGGTGGTGTATCCACCCGGCAGTTTTTTACTTTGCATCCATTGTTTGTTTATCAGGACCCATTGTCCTATGTGCGGCTCGTTTCCCATTCGCTTGGGCACGCGAACTGGGAACATTTAGGCTCTAATCTAGCCTATATCTTATTAATCGGGCCGATACTGGAAGAAAAATACGGTAGTAAAAACTTGTTCGTTATGTCACTGGTTACCGCGCTGATTACCGGCATATTGAATAGCTTGTTATACCCGTGCTTTCTGCTTGGTGCCAGTGGTATTGTTTTTATGATGATCCTATTGGGCTCTTTTACGAATGTGAAAAACGGCGGCATTCCGCTCACTTTTATCCTGGTGCTGGCCCTCTTTTTGGGACAAGAGGTTATTAATGCATTCGCAGAAAATAACATCTCGGAATTCGCCCATGTCGTTGGTGGCGTCTGTGGTAGTTTCTTCGGTTTTGCGCAAAATGCCAGAATGGACAGCGGTGCTTGAGCCACTGGTTGGTTGACAGACTTTTTGAATGAGAGAAATTAGCAAATAAGCAACTATACTTGCTGTGATATCTAAAAAGGGCATGTGCTATGGCTAGAAAAAAAACACCGGAAATTGATAAAATCCTGGAAAAAGCCCGGCAGGCAGAAGAGCGTCAGGATCATGAAGCAGCGGCGCGCTCCTACACGGAAGCGCTGGAAATATCTCAGAAAAACCCCGGAATATGGGGGTTACTGGGATGGGCCTTGCTGCACGCGGGCGACACTAAAGAGGCGTTAACTGCTGCGAAAAAGATGCGTAACCTTGCCATTAAGCCTCCGACGGTACTATCTTTACCATCAAAACCGCTGTTGGCTGTTGCGGATTTATTGATTGCGGAAATTCACCGCTCAGCTGGTAGAAAAACCTATGCCGAGCGCTATTACCGGGAATCGCTGGACGCAATGCCGCGGGCAGCAACTTACGTTCTCTTCGGAGAATTTTTAGCGGGATTGGACCGGCATACGGAAAGCAAGGTCTGCTACCAAAATGCAATTCAAGTGGATAGTAATTGCGATGAAGCCCATTACAATTTGGCGCTCTGGTATAAAGTAAATGAAGATTATGAACGCACGATACGCCACCTGCAGCGGGTATTGGAAATCAATCCGATGAATACAGCCGCGGTGGTGGTTTTAACGCGGGTGCTTTGGCGCTTTCGCAGCACCGGATTTAGCGAAGCGCTGAACGTGCTGGAAAATGCTTACCAGGTTCAACCGAATGAGCGGGATATTCAGCTTTGCCTGGCATTTACCTACCGCCTCCTGAAAAAAACGCGTGATGCGGAACGCATTTTTATTGATGCGGTCCAAACCCATCCGGAAGACAGCGGGTTACACTGGAGTTTCGCTCATTTTTTGGGCAGGGATTTAAAACAGGCCGGAGAAGCGGAATTTTATTTTAAGAAAGCCATTGAACTGGATCCGGAAAATGCCCCGGCCTGGTTCCATTATGGGCAGTTTTTGCTGCGCCAAAAACGGGAGGAAGAAGCGCAGATTCAGCTGAACCAGGCGATGGACCTCGGATTTGCAATTCCGGAAACCGAAAAAGAGGCGCCGGTCGCGCAGCCTATAGCGAATTCAAAATAAGCAGGGTGATCTCCTCTCCGGGGGAGACCTCCAGCACATCACTGATCGGTGTTTGCGCGGAACCGATCGGATCGGCCAGAAATTGCAAGCGGTAGGAATCCCGCAAAAGATGGGATGGGATGATAAAGCGCTTAACGCTCAAGCCATTGACCTGACCCAGCCGTTGCTTAACCCCACCTTTTATCACGTAAATCGTCATACTATCACTTTCCCGGTTGTCTACTTTTAATGAGGCGACCGGATCCCTGGGGCGATCTGCAAGGTTGCCCGTACAATTCATCCCCCAAAAAACAGCGAAAAATCCCGCTAAAATTATAAATCGGGTCATGAAGTTATTTCCTCCAGATGTTGGTGTGCATTATAAATCCAACGTCCGGACCGCTGGTACAGTTCCTGTTAAACAATGTTCAGCGCAGTCGCCAGCAGTGTTGCAAGACCCAAGAAACTCATAAATCCCACTACATCCGTAACGGTTGTCAGAATTATCGAGGAAGATTGTGCCGGGTCCTGCCCAATGGCGTGCAGTAGAATCGGAATCACCGCCCCTGATAATCCGGCAATAACCATGGAAATAATCATCGATACACCAATGACGACAGCCAGCCCGAGGGACGATTCCCAAAAGTATACAATGGAGGCGGTTGTTAAGGCGACGGCGCAGCCGTTAACGAAGCCGACTGCAACTTCTTTCCGCACAACTTGAAACCAGTGGCGGATGCGAATTTCCCGCAAGGCCAGGCCGCGCATCGTTACTGCTAATGCCTGGGAGCCGGTGTTGCCGGACTGCCCGGCAACGACGGGTAAAAATACCGCCAGCGCAGTAACCTGGGCGATTGTATCTTCAAAGAGACCGACCACGGCCGAAGCGAGAAAAGCAGTTGCCAGATTAATTTCCAACCAGGGCAGCCGCTTCCGAATGGCAAATGATGCCCGGGAAAGCGCTTGTTCGTCCCGGCCGGCACCAAACATCGCCTGGACATTCTCGCTGGCATCTTTTTGGGCAGCCGTAACCAGCGCATCGTGCCGGATAATGCCAACCAGTTTTTGCCGGATATCAACGACCGGAAGGCTGGCCAGTTTGCTCTTATCGAGAATTTCGATGACCTCATCCCGGGGGGCCATTTCGTGAATGCTGATCGGGGTCGCGTCGCTTAAATCGATCAGTTTCTCGAAAGGGTGAGCGACAGCGACTTTTTGCAGGGGAATCAGCGCAATCAGTTTTCCGGCCTCATCGATTACACAAACATCCACAATTCGACGGTGGCGGACTTTGCGAATTTTTGCCAGCGAACTCTCAACCGTTTCGTCAGAGTGAAAGGTCATTACCCGCGGATCCATCAAAAAGCCGGCCGTATCCGGAGGATAAGTCATCAGATCCTGCAACTCCTTCGTCAGGGAAGGGGGAAGCAGGGCAAGCTTTCCCTGCACAGCCTGATCATTCAACTTTGCCGCCCGCGCCAATAATTTTGCACCATGAGCCGGGTCAACAATTTTGAATATGCCCAGAAAGATGTCATCAGGCATTAACTCAACAAGCTTTTCTGCGACATCGGGATTCAATCGTAAAAAAACTTCCGCTGCCACCGCCAGGGGCATTCTCTGAAGATACTCCAGCACTTCCATAACGGGAAAAGTTTCAATCAATTTAGCCGCTTCGCCGGGGTATTGGTGAAAAAAACCATCGATGAGCATATCGGCTGCCAGCATAGATTGTTCAGGCATTTGAAGCACCTCCTCTATTTCTTGTTAACAGTATTTAGCATTGTAGCACCGCGGAAAAGCCCTGATAAGCCAATCCGGTACAATTCACCGAGGGCATTCCCTGTGGATATAATACGCTGGGAACTTGAGACCACATCGGTATCTTTTTCGATTTGGCGAAGCGTTTCGTAACGAACGGCGCCAAGAAACTTGCCGGCGTTATCAACAACTGGCAATGCATGATATTCCATCCAGCCGGTATAATTTAGGATTGCCTGAAGCTTCATCCCGGCCGAGAGGCTAACTACCCTGGTATGCATCACTGAAGCCAGGGGCGCCTCGCCTTGCGCCAACATTAATTCAGTGATATTTATTACGCCAGCCAGGGTATGGTCCCGCCGGACAATGTAGAGATAATAAATTGCTTTTTCCGGCCGGCTGCGGACGCGTTTCAGCGCTTCTTTAACGGTAATATCTTCCGGCAAAGTAAAAATGAGCGGGTCCATTATCGCCGCGGCGGTATTTTCGGGGTACTGTAATATACGCAAAAGTGGGTCGCTGGCGTCCTCTGCCGTTTTTTCCAGAATGGCAGCCTGAAGGTCCGTCGTCATACGACGGAGCAAAAGGGCGGCGATTTCTACTGGCAGCGCTTCGGTAATCGCCGCTGCTTGATCGAGATCCATTACTTCCAGGCACTTTACTGCCGTATATCGCTCTAACTGCGTAAAGACCGCTACTGCTTGCGGAACGGGTATCTGGGTGACAAAGGCAGTGATTTCCCCGATTGGTAAATTTTCGAGAATGCGGGCCGCATCTATCGGGTAATTTTTAATAAAATGATTCAATATCTTTTGATCAGAAATCATGAGAACCTCGGGTAGGTTTATAAGCCGTTTCTTATTTTTTTAGCAGAATAGATGTCATCTCACCGAATTCTTTCGCCGGTATATATGTTTCTCCCTGCGACGTTTTTAGAATGACCGCTGTCGGGGTAAATTCAGTGATTTCCCCGTTTATTTCACCAATCCGAACATTTTGTCCTTCATGGTAGCGGTTTTGCAGATAGTAAGAAGCGAGGATGTTACTGACCGCTGTTTTCGCACCGAGACCAAAAGCCAGCGCAGCGCCAAAGAGAAAAGCACCGGAAAAAATGTATATTAATCCGCTTAGCACTGCTATATCAATGCCGATTTGTTCAATAGCGATAAGGGCGGAAATAAAGATGATCGCATACTGAATTAGCTTCGCGACTAAATCGCCGTAGATGACGCCGGCGGTATCGGTGGTGGCAGTAACCAGATCGCGAACAAGGTTCCCTCCGATGATCCCCAAAAAAACGATCAGCACGGCAATGAGCAATTTCGGAAGGTATTTTACGATACTGCTTAGCCAGGCGGTAATAACCGGTAATCCGAGGATCTCGGTGCTGGCGGTCAGGAAAAAGAAGAGAATTATCCAGAACAAGAAATTTCCAATCAATGCCGCTGAGCGGTCCGGCTGCAGCTCTTTTATCTTTTCCTGAAATCTTTCATTGGGGAACATTTCCGGAAGTTTCTTCAGAAAGCGCATGACTAAAAATTTAACCAGGCGGGCAATCAAAATACCGATGAGGAAAACCAGCAGCGCACTAACAAAATTAGGAAGGAAGACGATCATTTCCTGCTTGAATTGGGTGAGTAAAATCCGTAAGTCTTCGACAAGCTGGGTGTAGTCCATAAATTGACTCCTTTTTCATTGTTAAAAACGCCTATGTACTTGTGAAAAATTGGCTCTGCCTGTTTTTCGAGAACATTGTTTAGGCGAATATACACAAAAAATTTGGAGGCGCCATTAATTAACACCGCTATGGAAAAATATGCTATTCACTTACCCGAATATAAAAAAACGCTGTGGCAGCACCAGTAACGGTGACGTACCACAGCGTCTCGTAAATTTTATCCAACCGGTGGTTTGAATTTACCACCACGGTGAATTAAATCAGAAGCCGATGGTCAGAGAAAACAGATTGTTGCCATCGTAGTAACGGGAATCCCGGAATGCGTAATCGAACTGCAGGTTGGTGCCGCTCATCTGGAAGTTGAGGCCAACACCAGCGGTAAA
>JAUIFT010000031.1 GCA_030430345.1 Calditrichia bacterium
AACTGAATGGCCATTTTTTAGACTAATCTAATTCAAATAGGCAACTGCATTGGGGAACTTTTAAGTAAGTATATAAAGAGCGTACTGTTACGGCTTAAGAGATTATAATCTAAGCTTTTAAACGTTGAAAAATAAGTGTCAACGGTAAGGTATTAAAATACGCTAACCTACCAAGATTGTTATTAATTCTTTATGGCCCTTCCTGCCCAGTGCAACTGCTAGTGCCACTTTTTCACTTCCCGTTCCGGCCTTCTTCAATGAGTTGTCTAGCTGAATCCAGGACGGTGTTGGAGATATTTTCCCCGGCCATCAGGCGGGCCACTTCTTCTACCCGGCGATCTGCTTCCAATGGGGTAATACTGGTAAATGTGCGCCCATCTTCCACAAATTTTTCCACCACGAAATGCGATTCTCCATACGAAGCAATCTGCGGCAGGTGGGTAATACAAAGAATTTGATGACTCTTGCTCAGCTTATAAATATTGCGGCCAACCGCCTGGGCAATCCGTCCGGAAATACCGGCATCGATTTCATCAAATACCAGTGTCGGCACTTCATCTATTTCCGCGAGAATACTTTTCAGGGCGAGCATAATGCGGGACATCTCTCCACCAGAAGCGATTTTGCTCAACGATTTGAAATCTTCCCCGGGATTCGGTGAGATGAAGAACTCCACCAAATCGACGCCATTTTCGTCGCCGGTATAGCGCTTTTCTCCTTCCCGGAAAACGCCCTCAGCCGCTTCCTGCCGGGTTAAACTGGCTTGAAAACGCATATTCGGCATTCCAACCAAAGCAAGTAACTCCTGCACCTTTTTCTCCATGCCGGTAGCAATGGTTTGGCGATGGTTGGAGAGCGCCTGCGCTTCTTCCCGGTATTTATCCAGCGCGGCATTGAGGGATTCATTTAATTTTTCGATCTCGACCTCAAAATTTTCCTGCAGGCTAAGCTGCTTTTCAATCTCTCCCTGGTAAGCGAGGATATCTGCAATAGTTGCGCCGTATTTTTTCTTCAGTTGATTGATTTCATTCAGGCGGGCTTCCACAACTTCCAATCGTTGCGGATCAAATTCCAGCTGGCTTTGATAGCCCTCCACGCTGCGCGCGGTTTCTTCGATGATAATGCGCGCACTGGAAAATTCCCCGGAAAGCTTTTCCATCTCTTTGGAAAAATTCCCCAGTTCTTTCAAGCGCTCTTCCGCGCTGGCGATATCAGCGAGAATTTGATGATCTTCCCCGTCAAACAAGGCGGACAGCTGCGCGGACAGGCTGAAAAGTTTTTCCATGTTGCCGAGCACTTTTTTCTCATCCAGCAAGCCTTCTTCTTCGTCTGCTTGTAATTCTGCGGCAACGATTTCCTGCAATTGGAAGCGGTGTAACTCCGCCTGGCTGCTTAACTCCGCCTGTTTTTCCGCCAACCCTTTTAATTCTTTTTGGATATCCCGCACGGCCCGAAATGCTTTCGCAGTATTTTGCAAGTATTGCTCGGATTGTCCCAGCGCATCAAGAAAATGCCGGTGGGTTTCTTTCCGTAACAGACTTTGGTGTTCATGCTGCCCGTGAACGTCGATCAGGTAATTTCCCAGCTCCGCCAGGGTAGAAATGGTTACCGGGGAATCGTTGATGAATGCCCGGGAGCTGCTCTTCACAGAAATTTCCCGGCGGATAAACAGCTCTTCGTCAGCATCAATACCACGCTCATCCAAAAATTTCCGCAGGCGCGGCAGCTTACGGACATCGAGTACCGCTTCCACCAGCGCCCGATCGGCACCGGTGCGCACGACTTCCGTGTATACACGCCCTCCCAGCAATGCTGAAATTGCTCCAACCAGGATGGATTTTCCCGTGCCAGTTTCCCCGGTAATAATGTTTAATCCCGGCAGGAACTCTATTTGTAAATTTTCCGCCAGAGCGAAATTGCGAATTTGCAACGATTTTAACATATGCGCTATATCCTTCCTGAACCTCAGTCGTTTCAGCGAGCTGAATTTAATACCGAACTATTGTAAATTTCAAATAAAAAATGGTAATTTTAGTAAACGTATATTCACTCATTCCTTTCGAGGTTTTGTTTGGAACAATCTATTTTCAGTTTTAAATTTGTCGCGGATTTTTAGAAAATTTAATTATTTATTTTTGGAGAAAGCACAGGTAGCAGGGGGTTAGGAATAAAAAAATTATCCAATAAACACCAGGCAACCTAAACTCCTATTTTAATTCACCATACCAGCACCATGACCCAAAATTATCAACCAATCAACGGACACATCTCCCATGACTAAAGAAGAATTAACAAAGCTGACCCATCTGGTTACCTGCGCTGGCTGAGCGTCTAAAATAGGTCCGGGTGACCTTGGGGAAATATTGAAGCATTTACCGAACGAGACGGAAAATCCCGCTGTTCTTGTCGGCCTGGATACCCGCGATGATGCTGGTATTATTAAAGTTAGCGACAGCCTGGCGATGATACAGACCGTCGATTTCTTTACACCGATCGTGGATGATCCATACGCGTACGGACAAATCGCCGCGGCGAACTCGCTGAGTGATATTTATGCCATGGGCGGCACTCCCCGCACGGCATTGAATATTCTCGGATTTCCGGCAAAAACGATCAGTAAGCAAGTTATCGCCCGCATTATTGAAGGGGGATACCATAAAACCACAGAAGCAGGGGTGACCATTCTCGGTGGGCACTCCGTGAAAGACCCGGAGTTAAAATTCGGTATGTCGGTCACCGGCTTCATCGATCCGGATGACATTCGCCGCAATTCGACCGCGCAACCGGGGGATGCACTGGTTCTAACCAAACCATTAGGAACCGGCATTCTTACCACTGCCTTGAAGAATGAAGCACTGCCGGATGATATTCTCGCCCATATCACCATGGTTATGAGCACTTTAAATAAACAGGCATCGGAAATAATGCAGCAATTCGGGGTGAATGCCTGCACAGACGTTACCGGTTTCGGCCTGCTTGGTCATCTCTACGAAGTTGCGCAGGGCAGCAATGTATCCGCGCGCGTTTTTTCAGACTATTTGCCATTGCTTCCCGACGTCGGTTTCTTTGCTGAGGCGGGTCACCTTACCGGTGGCGCCAAAGAGAGTGAGCGCTATCTTGCAAAGCATGTTCACATTACCGCTAACGTCTCGGAAATTGCCCGTCATGTTCTTTTCGATCCACAAACATCCGGCGGACTGCTGATATCGCTGCCACTCGATGAAGCAAAAAGTTTTATGGCGAAATTCAATAAACATTCCCAGATAAAAGCAGCGCTCATTGGAGAAGTAAAACCGCCATCGGAAAAAACAATTGAAGTTGTCTAAAACGACAGTAGATAGTAAAGGAATTTTTATCTTTGAAAAAAATAACCGCTCGGGCACATGCCAATATTGCCTTGATCAAGTATTGGGGAAAACGGGACAGCCGCTTAAACTTACCGGCAGTGGGCTCCCTTTCCCTGACGCTGAAAGCCCTCTCGACCACTACCAGCGTGGAATTTCAGGAAGGTTTATCCGAAGACTCTCTTTCTATCAATGGCAGCGATGCCGGTGAGAAGCAAACCCGCCGGGCCTCCCGGTTTCTCGACCTGATCCGAACGGATGCTGGTATTCAGCATGGGGCTATCATCGACAGTACGAATAATTTCCCTACCGGGGCCGGCCTGGCATCCTCGGCTTCCGGATTTGCGGCACTCACTGTTGCTGCGGCGAATGCCGCCGGTTTGAACCTCTCTCCTAGCCGTCTTTCCGAACTATCCCGGCAAGGCTCTGGGTCCGCCGCCCGTTCCATTTTTGGCGGTTTCGTAGAAATGAAGCTGGGGGAAAAAGCCGATGGTTCAGATTCTATTGCAGTGCCACTTCATCCAGCGGAACACTGGCCGTTGGCAATGCTCATACTTATCACCTCCGAGGCGGAGAAACCAATTGGCTCCACGGAAGGCATGAACCTCACCGCGGAAACCTCCCCGTACTATCCGGCCTGGGTAAACACTTCGCCGGATGATATTGCCATCGCCCGGGAAGCGATTGCCGCCCGGGATATTGAGAAGCTTGGGGAAATCAGCGAATTCAGCTGCTTCAAGATGCACGGCCTGGCAATGTCAGCCAATCCGGCGATTATTTACTGGAATGGCTTAAGCGTCACTCTGATTCATGAAATTCGGCGGCTGCGCGCGCAGGGAATCCCCGCATACGTTACGATGGATGCCGGCCCGCAGGTCAAGGTCTTGACACTGCCCGAATATGTTGAAAAACTGACTGGCTTGTTATCAGAGATTGAAGGTATTCGGCAAATTATCAACACTGAGATTGGTGGCGACGCACGCATTTTAACGGAGTAATAAATTGTTTGCCCCAGATGAACTCGTATTTACACAGATTAAATCTATCAAATAGATTGCTGTTTTTTAACCTTGTGAATTAGTAGATAAAAACAAAGCAATAAAAAGTAAATAAGGGAACAAAATAATTTAGGTAATAAACAGGTCAACGGTCTTTTGCTCATGCCTTTGCCCATTTGTATGTTTGCAAATGGGCAAAGGGTGGATGAGTGCTACCGCTATTATCAAAATATTTTTGTTCAAGCACTTATTTGAAATTTGGATAAGATCAAATAGATGCAGCTGAGAGGCGACTAGATGGGAATTCGTGCACTCGCACCGGGAAAATTGATTTTGCTGGGAGAATATGCGGTTATGGAAGGCGCGCCGGCATTGGTTGCTGCCATAAACCGTACCGCGGAAGTTACCCTGCTGCCTGCCGAAAACAAGCGTTTTCAACTTCAGGCGCCGGTCATGTGTCCCGATGCGCTTCCGTTCCAGTTGGATAGTAAAAATAACATTCAATTTACCAGCTCATTAAGCAATGAACTGCAAAAAAGTTTGAAGTTTTTTACCACTACGTTTGAAGCTGGTTTGGAAAAGCTGGATAAATCTCCGGATAAATGGGCGGTTACTATCGACACTTCCGGATTTTACCATGGCGATTACGGGAAAATTGGTTTCGGTTCCAGCGCGGCGCTAACAGTGTCATTACTGGGCGCAATCGCCGCCAGCAACAACGAACATTTTTACAACGACAACGAGGCACAATACAGCTTCTTTCAACATGCTTTAAAAACGCACCGATTTGCCCAGGGCAAGCTCGGCAGCGGTATCGACGTTGCTGCCAGTTGCTTTGGCGGTATTCTGCAATATCAAATTAATCCGGATCCCAATTCTCATGAGGCGATGATTGAAACCATGGATTATCCCGAAGGGCTTTACTTGCTCACGATCTGGACCGGGGTGCCTGCCTCTACCCGAAAACTGGTGCGGCAGGTTCATCAATTCCGCGATCATTCCCCCAGTAGTCATCAGCAAATCATGACCGAGATGAGCGAGATTTCTTTTTCCGGATGCCATGCCTTGATGAATAGCGATATTCCCGCCTTTCTCGATGCTGTGGAGCGCTACCATGCAGCGATGGCACAACTCGGCCAACAAAGCGAAGCGCCAATCATTTCCAAAGAGCATCAGGATTTAGCGACGATCGCCCGGGATTGCAACGCGGCCTATAAACCTTCCGGCGCCGGAGGCGGTGATCTTGGCATCTTTTTTAGCGATTCCCCGGAAGTTCTGGAAGCAGTTGCGGCCCGCATAGTGGAAACGCCTTACACCATCATTCAAATAGACATTACAGCCAATGGCTTGCAAACTTATCACGAAAAGGACGCATAAATGGATCGATCCCGCATTCCCCAGTTTTATAAATACACTGTTCAGGAACGCCTGGAATTGCTGCAGGAGAGAGGTGTTCTTTCCAATGAAGATTTCAAAATGCTCATAAACAGCAAGAATGTTTTTTCGGCGGATGAAGCGGATACCATGGTGGAAAACGTCATCGGTGTATTTGGTCTTCCGATCGGATTGGGGCTAAACTTTCAGATCAATGAGAAAGATTATATCGTCCCAATGGTGGTTGAAGAACCTTCTATTATTGCGGCGGTTAGCTCGGCGGCAAAAATTGTTCGCCAGGCCGGTGGATTCCGCAGCGAAGCAAGCGAGCCATTGCTGATCGGGCAAATTCAGGTCGTCGATCTGGAGCATCCTTCCCATGCGAAAAAGGCGTTGCTGCAGAATAAGGAAGAAATTATCAATCTCGCCAACAGCTTCCACCCGAAAATGGTTGCGCGCGGCGGCGGTGCGAAAGATGTAGAAGTGATCATTCACCCCAACTCTTCTCATCGCGGCGACATGCTTATCGTTCACCTGCTGGTGGATACCCGCGATGCCATGGGCGCCAACCTGGTGAATACTATGTGTGAAGGCGTCGCTTCACTGGTGGAAAACATTTCTGGCGGCAAGGTTTTTCTGCGAATTCTTTCCAACCTCAGCGACCGGGCATTGGTGAAAACCGAGTGCGTCATTCCCACTAAATTCCTTTCCGGTAAAGGCTTTGACGGTGAAGAAGTGCGCGACGGCATTATTCTCGCCAACGAGTTTGCCCTGGCAGATCCGTACCGGGCAACCACCCATAACAAAGGGATTATGAATGGCATCGACGCTGTAGCGATTGCCACCGGGAACGACTGGCGCGCGATCGAATCCGCCGCCCATGCCTATGCCGCCCGCGGCAAGCGTTATACTTCCATGACGCAATGGACAAAGAATGAAGCGGGTGACCTGGTCGGCCGCCTGAAACTGCCGATGAAAGTGGGCACGGTGGGCGGACCGCTGCAATCCAATCCTTCCGTCGCTATCCTTCATCGTATACTCAATGTAGAAAGCGCAACGGAACTGATGGCCGTGATGGGTGCAGTTGGACTGGCGCAAAATTTTTCCGCTATCAAGGCGCTGTCCACCGAGGGCATCCAGCAAGGGCACATGACCCTGCACGCCCGCACCGTTGCCAATGCTGCCGGTGCCACGCCGGACATTTTTGATGAAGTGGTCGATCGCCTGATTGACAGCGGCGATATCAAGGTCTGGAAAGCGGAAGAGATCGTCAAGAATCTGAAAAAGCATGTCGCTGCCAGCGGTGCCAAGCCAAAAACAGCGCCGAAAAAGGAGAAGCTGCCGGCCGGTTTTGGAAAAATTATTCTCTTCGGGGAACATGCGGCGGTATATGGCAGTCATGTTATTGCCGCGCCGATTCCCATTGCAATTCAGGCAAAGGTGAAAGATGTAGACAATGGCGTTCATCTGGTCATTCCCCGCTGGGGTGTGGAAGAACGGGTGCATTTTGGCACACAATACAAGTATTCCATTTACGATTCTCTCACCCTTATTCTCGACACCCTGGAACTACGCGATCGAAATATGCGCATTGAGATCTTCCCGCATATTCCCCGGGCAATGGGACTGGGTGGCTCAGCTGCATTGGCAGTGGCGATCATTCGCGCGCTTTCCGATCACTACCAGCTCAACCTGGATGACGCAACTATCAACCAACTCGCTTTCCGCTCGGAAGAAATTGTTCATGGTACGCCGTCCGGTATCGACAACACTATGGCAACTTATGGTCAATTTATTCTCTTCAAAAAGGGCGATCCTCCCATGATGAAAACCCTGGAATGTCCGCAGCCAATTCCGATTGTTATCGGGATTACCGGGGTGGAAAGCTTAACCGCGAAGATGGTCGCAAACGTTCGTAAAGCCTGGGAAAACAATAAGATGATGTATGACCGGATCTTCACGGAGATGAATGCATTAACCCTGCGGGCGGTGAAAGCGATTAAAAACCATGATCTTGCAACGCTGGGTGATTTGATGAACATAAACCAGGGACTGCTGAATGCCCTGCAGGTATCCAGTTGGGAATTGGAAGAGATGATCCAAATTGCCCGTAATGCCGGTGCGCTTGGCGCAAAACTGACCGGCGGCGGCGGCGGCGGTGCGATGATTGCCCTCTGCCCGGACAATGCCGAAGCTGTTGCCGAAGCAATGCGCCGTTCCGGTTATCGCTCTATGATTACCCAGATTGGCTAAGTGAACCGAGAAATAGCTCTTTTAACTTCAAGCCACATTTCAATTTTTACTTTGAGGGCCTTTCTTTACGCTTTATAATATTGATATATTGCGTGGGGCTGACGCAAAATGCTCGCAATGTAAAATACCAAATTTATATTTGTATTAATGTAGATGCCGGTATGACTTCAATCGATGATTTAGGAGATAGAACCAAGAATGAATGATGCGCAAGTTTCTTTTGACGATGAAATGCTGATTGTGGTAGATGAAAATGACAATATTATTGATTATAAAGATAAAGTAGCCTGCCATAGGGGCGATGGCATTCTGCACCGGGCGTTTTCTATATTTATTTTTAATGATGCCGGCGAATTACTGATTCAGCAACGCAGTGATCAGAAGCCACTCTGGCCGTTGTTTTGGTCAAACAGCTGCTGCAGCCATCCCCGCAAAGGTGAAGACCTGGAAAATGCCACCACGCGCCGACTCGCTGAGGAACTGGGAATAAGCACGTCTTTGAAACATCTCTATACCTTTCAATATCACGCCAGGTACAAAACCGCCGGGTCTGAGCATGAGATGTGTGCAGTTTACATCGGGAAAAGCAATGACCCTATTCAGGTAAATCCGAATGAAGTGGCGGAATGGAAATTCATTTCTATCAACGACGTCACCAGCGCGATTGCCAAAAATCCTGATAGCTATTCTCCCTGGTTCAAAATGGAATGGGAAAGGCTAATGCTGGAACACATGGCCGATATTAAAGCGCTTTAAATATGCAAAACTGCCAATATGCAAATGGGCAAATTCGCAGCTTTGCTCATTTGTATATTAATTACATAACACAGCAATTTTTTAAAGCACAATCCCATGTTTAACTATACGGATGCCGACCTTGTTTCCCTCGACGCTTTCCCCATCAGCTGGCGCTGGCGGAGTGAAAAGCATAATCGTCTCTCTGATAGGGATTTAGCAAAAATCCAACCCTTTACGCCGGCGAAGGCAAATGCTGCCTACAAATACAGTGAGAATTTTCAAGGGAAAAATTACCGGGAAAAATTTCAGGAAATTGACGATTACCCGGTTGAAGTGCGTGGCGACAATCCGCAGGGTGAAAATGTTCATGACTGGTTGACCAAGCTCTTAGGAAATATTCCGGAATCGATTTTCATATCATGGGATAAAGATTGGGCGGTGGCTACGGATGTCTTGACATTCACTCGTTTTTGGGATGACTTCCTCTATCCCGTCGAAGACGTGGTTATCTGGCCACAGGACGAATCCTGGGTGTTGCTCTGGGATTACAAACAACGCTTCTATTTTGCCCGCCAAAAAGAAATTAGCAGTTGAACCGCCTACCTAACTTTTACATTGAAAATTGGACATTGGACATTTATTTGTTTATAATTCCCTAAATTTAACGGATTTACCGCTCATCAGTTGAAATAGAACCTGCGTGAAATTCTCTACTCCGGCGATCCTGCCTGAATGCCAAACGAGCGGCCAACCGAAAGGAAGTTCAGGATGCCAGCCTTATTTCGCCTATTACTTTTTTGCACAACTTTAACGGTTTTATTACCGGCCCAGGAAGCGCTTATTCCGGAATGGACGCTCGTCCGCAGCAGCCCGGTAAATGGTGGAGAAGGGGAAGCCTGGGGAATTGATACGGATAACGCCGGTAACGTCTTTTGGGCGCCAAATTTGACTCAGCCTGGTATATTTCAAGGCATGGATGCACTGCTCTATAAACTGGATACAGACAGTAATGAAATATGGGCAAATCCGGCCGTTTACGCCGATCTGCATGCCCAGCAAACTTATATCGTTACCCTTACCGATGATGTCGTTTATCTCGGCGGCAGAGACTGTTTTGAATTTACGCTGGATCCAAATCTCCCCTTTTGTGATATGTTTATCCTGGCGGTCGATCCCCTGACAGGGGACACGCTCTGGAGCACTACCTGGGATCAGGGTTTCGGCTACGAAGAAGTGGATGGCCTAGTTGTTGAAGATGATGGCATTTATGTTACCGGCTGGACCAGGGGCGATAGCACCGGCATGGATATCGCAATACTTAAAATGGACCTTGATGGTAACGTCCTCTGGAGCAACACCTGGGGCACGGAGATGCGCGAACATCAGGATGGTCATATCGTCATTGATGATTCAATTATCTATGTTGCCGGCTTGTATGGAGGATCGGAAATTGGAGGTTCCTGCCTGCTGCCAGACCTTGATGGGCAAGCCTTGCTGGCAAAATTCTCTAAAACGGACGGCAGCTACATCTCCCATACAACCTTTGGCCGGGATGACAGCTGGTGCAACTTCGAAAATGCCCTCGGTATGGCCTCCGATGGTGAATATCTCTATCTCACCGGCATCACTACTGTTGCCAATAATGATAACAACATCTTTATTGCTAAATATGATAAGAACCTTAGACAGATCTGGCTGCGCAATTGGGGCGGCCCCGCAACGGAAACTGCCCGGGCGATTGCTGTTGGTGATAACGGCAACATCTATATCGGCGGAAATACCGACAGCTTTGGCGCCGGTGGCGTTGACGTCATTGTGCTGAAATACTCACCGGATGGTGATTTACTCAATGCCAAAACCTGGGGCGGCAGCAATGAAGATCAATCGCTTGATATAGAGATCCAGGGCGACCTGATGTATCTGACTGGCAAGGGCAAATCATTCAACAACAACAATGATTATGATGCCTATCTGTTGAAAATTGATTTGGCCTCCCAACTAACTGCAATCGATGAGCGCCAATTTGAACCAGGCACTTTCCTACTCGAACAAAACTATCCGAACCCTTTTAATCCAACGACGCATATCGGATTTCGGATTCCTCCTGGGGGCAGGTCGGATTTTGGATTTGTGGATTTGAAGATTTTTGATATTCAGGGCAGACTGGTTAAAACGCTAATTAATGAAAACAGACAAATCGGGGAATATTCTGTAACCTGGAATGGTACCGATGACAATGGCAAGCAAGTGTCCAGCGGTATTTATATCTATCGATTGAAGAGCGGAGATTTTTATGAGGCGAAAAGAATGCTACTGCTTCGTTAAACATCAATTTCTATTACGTTTAGTTTGTGCAGTTTCCCTGGCGTTTTTTTTCAGCGGTTGTGGAATGAATAACCAACAACAACCGGGGAACTGCCCTTTCACAATTACTTTGGCAAAAGCCGCAGATAGGATGAATTGTTCTCCGACCCAGAATATTTATCGGGTTGAAATCCACAGCGCCAGCGGCATTGGCAGCGCAATATTACGTTTTAACAATACCGATATTTCGAAACGTATTCAAGTAACGCTGCATACGAAAGGGTTGGAGCAACTAACGATTTCCGCTGGCGAAATAAGTCTGCAAACGTCTTACAGCAGCACCGCCGGCAGCCTGCAAATTCCCCGTACATTCATGAGCATGAAGAATAATTCGCCAAAAGAATTACCCGCAGATCACCCCAATTATTTGCCCATAAAAATTGAAGATGCGGAAACGGATGG
>JAUIFT010000032.1 GCA_030430345.1 Calditrichia bacterium
AGAGATGAAAAAGTATTGGCATCAAGAAAAAAGATAGCATTAATGGTGCTGTTAGTGCCGGTGGTTTGCGTCGTCCAGCTGAGTCCGCCATCGCCGGTTTTTGCGATGCTGCCGCCAGTGCCTCCGACCCAGCCGGTTTGTGAATCGATAAAGTGAAGCGATTCATAGGAGTTAAATGTAGCGGTGCTGGTGTTCTCCCAGCTGAGTCCGCCATCTGTGCTGCGGTAAATTCGGTCTCCATCGCCAACTGCCCAGCCATGCGTTGCGTCGATAAAATAAACCCCATCGAAGGCCACTGATTGTGAACTGGCCATCGATGTCTGGACATCCCAGGATAGACCATTATCATTGCTCTGCATAATGGTGCCGGAACCACCAACGGCAATTACACTATTCGGACTGATGGCATGGACATCAGTAAGGGTGTTCCCCTGGGGCGCGGGATTTTGCCATTCCCATCCACCCTGCAAAGAGGAAAATAAAAACAACAAAAACAGTGCTGGTAATATCGTGACGTAATACTTCATGGAAAGTCCTCCGCTTTTTGTGATGTTTCTAAAAAGCTAGCGAATCAGGACTATTCCGGGCTAACACTGGCTGGACAATTGTTGCCACTGGGTGGACAAATGATACAGTAATTGCCGGTTGACAGACATGCAATAATATTTGGTAAGTGCTCGGACAAAAATATTTATGTAATATCCAGGCCGCTGATCTTTCTACAACCCCTTTGCTCATTTGTAAATTGCAAAGGGGCAAAGAGGCCTGGCTTTGCAACAATATTATCCTGGGGAGCTACATTATGTCAAATTATTTTTGTCTCACTACATACTTTTGAAGTTTTATCGTTTAGACTTCAAAAAAGCCGAGGGCGTTTGCCCAAATTCTTCCTTAAAACAGCGGGCGAAATAAGAGAGGTTGTTGAAGCCGACCTGGTAAGCAATTTCCGAAACATTCCCGGCATGTTGTGCCAGCAACTGCTTTGCGCGGCGGAGGCGAATGGTGCGGATAAAATCTGCCGGGCGCTGACCGGTGAGAGCGCGAATTTTTCGCTGCAAATGGCGTTGGCTCATATTGAGCGCTGCACTGAGCGCTTCCGGACCAAAGGATTCTGATTCAATTTCCGCTTCAACCGTTTTCATCAACCGTTCGATAAAAGCTTGCTCGGTAGAGGGCATTTCCAGCGGCGACGGTTGGAGCAATCCTTCCCGGCGATAGATTTCGCGCAATTTCCGGCGCTGTGCGATGAGGTTTTTCACCCGGGCTTTCAGTTCCCGAGAATTGAACGGTTTGGTGAGATAATCATCCGCGCCGCTTTCCAGGCCGCTGAGTTTACTTTCCTCGCCGGCTTTCGCCGTTAGCAGTATCACCGGGATATGACTGGTGTGGACGTCCTGCTTCAGTTTGGCGCAGAGCTGGTAGCCGTCCATTCCGGGCATCATCACATCACTGATGATCAGGTCCGGCATATCAGTCAGGGCCTGTTGAAAGCCACTTTCGCCATCCGCCGCTTCAACAATCCGGAATTTTTCCTGCAGATGTTCACGGATATATCGGCGGACATCCCCATGATCTTCGACGAGGAGAATAATCGGTAAATCTTTTTTGGCCTGATTGGTAAGGGGCGCGTCAACGTTGCTGGCTGGTGTTGCAATGATCGGTGCTGATAGCGGCTGTTTTTCGCCAGGCGCCTCCACAATTTCTCCCGGGCGATAAACGCTCGCGGAAACAGGAATATTGACAGAAAAGCGGCTGCCTTTTCCAACGATACTTTCCACGGAGATCGTGCCATGATGCAGTTCAACCAACTCCCTGGTTAGCGCAAGACCAATGCCGGAGCTGGGGCTTTCCCGGGTAGCGCCCCGCTCATCGCGGGTTTGGTAGAAACGGTCGAAGATGAAAGGAAGATCTGCAGAAGGTATTCCCCGGCCGGTGTCCTTGACAGTAATTCTGAGCCAGGGTAAAGTTCGGGAATGTGGAATTTGGAATTCGGAATGCGGAATTCCAAATTCCACACTAATCTTGCCTTTTTTCGGGGTGAATTTGAAGGCGTTGGAAAGCAAGTTAACAATGATGGTTTCCAGCTTTTCCGGATCGAAATAATATTCGGATATATTCGTTCCCGCGAGATTTTCTTCGAATTTCAGTTCAATCTGCTTTTGTTCAGCCAGCGAGGCGAAAGACATCACTACCCCTTTTAGAAAGGCGGGGAGATCGCCCGGAGATACTTTCAATTTCAGCTTACCGGCTTCCAGGCGGGAAAGATCGAGCAGTTGATTGATCAGATGGAGCAGCCGGCGGGCGTTGCGCTGCATTCTTTCCAGATCGCTTCTCCGGGAGCTATCTTGAGCGTGCTCCAGCCAGTCTTCCAATGGACCGAGTATCATGGTCAGTGGTGTGCGGAATTCATGGCTAATATTGGCAAAGAAACGGGATTTGACCCGGTCCATTTCCTCCAGTTTATCGGCTTGCTCCCGAATCGTGTGGGTGCGTTCGGCTACTATGGATTCCAAACGGCGGTTTTTTTCGCTCAGTTGGCGTACCCTCCATTGCACGATCGCGCTGATCAGTCCAATCGCTAACAGAAAATAAAGCAAATAGGCCCAGGTGGTGAGATACCAGGGCGGCAGAATTGTGAAGGTAAAAGTTGCTGCTTGTCCCAACTCGCCATCACCATTTTTCGCCTGCACCCGAAATTGAAAATCACCGGGAGGTAAGCTGGTGTAATCCCGGTGCGACTCTACCCGCCAGCCCGACCAGCCACGATCGAAGCCTAGCAGTTGATAGCGATAACGCAATGCCTCGGTGGCCTGATAATCGGTCGCCGCGAACTGAAACCGCAGCGCATTGGCGGAAAATGATAAGGTTCCTGCAGCGGCAGGAAGCACTGTTCCGGCACCGCCGGCGAAGATGAGCGAATCCGTGCTTTCTACCCGCCGAATAAGCGTTTTTAGTGCGGTCGCCGGAGCGGAGCTTGTTTTTGGCTGGAAACGAAGGAGTCCTTCTGTGCCGCTTAGCCAAAGTGTACCGTCTTTGTCCGGGTAGAGATCCAGCAATCCACCGATCTCCTGCAACCGCACAGGGGAGAGCGATGCGAGTATTTTCGGAGATTCACCCGAAATGCTGATCTGCCGGCAAAATCGTTCCCGGTTGATGCTGCCGCTCAGCCAGAGCGTGCCGGACTGCCCTTCTGCAATGCGATAGATGCGCGTGGTGCTGTCCGCATAAACATTCCCCCAACTGCTGTCGGGAATAATACGGTCGGTTTGCTGCTGATAGCGGTAAAGACCGTGGCGGGTGGCAAAGCGTATTTCTCCGGCGATATTGGCAACATGGACGGAAGCGAGCGGCCGTCCATCAAGATTGGAAAAACTGGTTACGGAAAGTGTATCAGCGGCGGTCGCTAGCGGCACTTTAGGCAATTTGAGGCGATGCAGTGCTTTCCGGCCCCCCACCCAGAGATTGCCGTGCGCATCTTCGGCGATGCTTACGACATAATCGGATAATTTTTTCAGCGGGTAAATTTGTAATGATCGCCCGGGCAGATTTTCAATAATGGATAATGTCCGGTAAGTGCCCTGGTAAAGCCATTGCGGGCGCTGTTGCGATGCTAAAATTTTGGTGACGCCGGGTGTACCGGGCAACAAGGTGGCCTGACCAGCAGCGACTTCGTAGATACCGCGGTGGCCGCCAGCTAATAAATGTTTATCCGATTTTGAAAGCGTATGAGCAGTGCTGCCGATGCCCGGAATCCTCTCAAACTGTGCTGGCGTTTCGATGCCCGGTTTCAGGGTAAAGGCTCCCATGCGGGTTGCCGCAAATAGATTACCCTGGTAGCGAAAAACCGCGTTTACATTTCCTTCCAGGCCATTCGCTGCGGCAAAAAGTGAATAGGGAGATGGCGCATCTACCCGAGAGATGCCATCAGCCAGTGCCAGCCAAAGACCACCTTGCGCGTCCCGAAAAATATCGTTGATGGTATTATCCCGCAGTCCGGACTGGCGATCGCTAACTTGCAGCAATCTGCTGCTGCTATCAATGATCGCCAATCCCCGGCGATGGGTAGCAAGGGCGTAGCGTTCCCCGGGGAGTTGGATTGCCCGAAAAACCAGGCTGCTTTTTAAAAAATCATCCGCCGGACTGCTAATCGGGCGAATTTCTCTGGACGTTACATGGAACCAGCCGTCGAAGCGGGTAAGCACCCGAAATTCATTTTCACCTGCAGGAAAGATGCCGGCAATGCCTTTTTCAATGAAAAAATCGCCCCCGGGAAAAAGCTGCAGTGAGTCTCCCTTTAGCTGCCTTAAGCCAATTTTCCATTCACGTACAAAAAAGTGTTCCCCGCTAGATATGGCAGTATGATACAATGTGCCGGGTTTCCAGGATTGCATGGTTTTTCCGTTCCAGCGGAAAAGGGCGTAGTAGGCACGGAAAAAAACATCATTGCCCATTGGCATACATTCGCCGACACTTTTAAAATCCTGCAAAGAATCGGGGATAAAATCTTTCAGAGAAACGAACTGCAGCGCCCCTTGCTGATCGTGGGAAAGATAGCCGAGATCGTTGCTGCCCCCGACATAAATTCGCCCATTGCTATTGCAGATTGAGCGAGCGGGCATATCTTCCGGGAGTTGGATTTTTCGCCATTCTACGCCATCATATACCAGCACACCGTTGCTGTTTGCGACATAAATAAGTCCGAGAGAGTCCTGGGTAATTGATTGATTGACGGTGCCGGCGCGGTAGTCGCGAGGGCGAAAATTTTGAATATGGGGAATTCCGTTTTCTGCCCAATTGGTGGCGAATTTTTCCTGTGAATAAGCGGGGGTGGGGGAAAGGAAGAGATAAATCAATACGGCGAGCGGCAGGCGCGTTGGGAAAAGGTCGCTCCGAATGATGGTCACGATGCTTTTCATTGGGACAAGTTATTTAGTGGAGCGGAAAAAGGCAATGGGAAAAGCGTGGGAATTGAGGATGATGTTGGATATTGGAGATGTATGAATGTCCAATATCTAACATCTAATCTACAATTTCGAAGTGAACCTGATTTATCATGCTTTACATAGAATTTGAAATCTCTTTTATTTGACCTTACCGCAGGAGAATCATCTTGCGGGTGGCAAAAAAATCTCCGGCCGTTATTCGGTAGAGATAAACACCGCTGGCGACCTGCTCCCCGGTATCATTGTGCCCGTTCCAACTGGCCGTATATTCACCCGGCGCCAGTGCCTGGTCCACAATGGTTTTTACCAGCCGTCCCTGCAAATCAAAAATTTGGATTGCGACCTTGCTGCCCCCGTGCTGTAGGGATGATACCCGGAATGAAAAATGTGTGGAGGGATTAAATGGGTTGGGATAGTTCTGGGACAGCGAAAACGCGTCCGGTATCTTGCCGTTTCCGATCGGTGCTATGCCCACTGGCACTTCATGGACTTCCTGATAGACTACCAAAATTTTATCCGATGAGCCATCTTCTGTCGCGGCAATAATGGGATATCTTTGCGCGGCAAGGCTGGTATCTCCATTGACAATCAGGTTATCACTCCAGTGTTGCCCGTTATTGGTTGAGCGGCTTAGATAGACTTCATAATTCTCTTCTGTCAGGTTATTCCGGGCATCGGACCAGCCAACATAAATATTGCCGCCGGGCGAAAAAGCAAGTGCCGGCATACTATAATATCCATCATTGTTTTGCAGTTTATCATATGTCGTATCGGAAACCGCAGTCATGGATTGCCAGCTTTGTGCCCAATCGGCGGAACTGGTATGCAGATATTTTTCCGGTGCGCCGTCCTTCGTCTTGCAATGAGTAAAGTGAACATTACCATCCGGGGCGGTTGCCATTACAAAAAAGCGAAACGAGCCTGTTCCGCTATAAGCCGTTGGGCGGGCCCCGCTTGTCCATTGTTCGCCGCCATCGGTGCTATTGTAGATGGTCAGGTTGTTGGTCCAGCCGGAGATAAATTCTACATGATTGATGCCAATCATCACCTGGCCGGGCGCGCCTGCCACTACCTGGCAAGGATAACTCCATTCGTTGGAGGTGTGCAGTTCATACTGCGCTGTCCAACTGGCGCCGCCGTCGGTGCTTTTACTGAACCAGGTAGAAAATACCTGGTAATCGATTTGATGGCGGTTCCAGGCGAGGTAAAGATTGCCGGCGGCGTCTCTGGCCATATCGATCATCACCTGCCGGGAATCGAGGTGATTACTTATGGTTTGGGAGGCGCTCCAGCTTTGCCCGCCATCGCTACTGACGGCGGCGTGTACTTGCACCTGCGCACCGCGGGAGTCGTGCCAGGCTACGCATATATCCGGGGAAGCTAAGTCGCCACCGATAACCATTTTCGGATAACGTTGGTCGGTGCCGGCCGGTCCATCGCTAATCTCGGCTCTGGCAGACCAATTTATACCATCGGTGCTGGTTCTGAGATAGGTATCGTTATCACCATCGACGTTGGCATCATAAATCAGGTAATACTTCCCTCCATAATGCTGCAAGTTTTTACTGCCCCAGGCAAATGTTGCGGATTGTTTATCTTCTATCAACAAAGGGTCTTCCATAGTGACTGCGCCATTCTCATCAAAATTCAGAATCCGGCTGTAGATCTGCCCGACATTAATAAATTGTTGAGAAAAGCCGCTGACATTGATTAAGCACATTAGGAGCAGTTGTAAAGATAAATAGCGAATTTGCATCTGAAACCTCCGGGTTAAAATATGATATGATCAAATGATGAAACCTTCTGGCGGAAGGTGGTTGACAGTCTCACCTGCAGTAATTGAGTCATCAGTACTCGCTACTTTCTCAAGTGCGGTAAAAGTTTATTATTTCTCGATTAAATATTCCCCGCTTGTGTTGTTTAATCCGGAGATTTATATGCCATATCTCTCTTAACCCACTGTAAAGCGGGCCCTATTTCGCAACCGTATATTATTTCATGGAGTGAAAGCGGCAGATTATGCCCGTGCAGACAGAGATGATGTCGAGCGTTTAATCGCTAATAGTGGCAATAGTAGTAATGCAAATGCCAACCTGCAGGATGCTCTCGATGTATTGTTTGATGCGGAGACAATTTAAATGATGGTGAAATTCTTGATAACTTCCCCCCTAACCGCCGCCGGAGATTTCATGTATTCTTCAGCGGTTTATTATGATGGCCTTTGTTCACATACCATCAGCCTGAACAAGTGCCAACATCCCCAAACAAAAAAACCGGTTACAAATCTGTAACCGGTTTTCCGAGTACTCCCAAGGGGATTCGAACCCCTGTTGCCGCCGTGAAAGGGCGGAGTCCTAGGCCTCTAGACGATGGGAGCATGATTCGATTTTTAAAATCAGGCCTGAATATAAAATAAGCGGCCGGTGATGTCAAATAAAAAATTGAAATTATGAAAATAGTTGAAACAGTGCGCAGTGACTCATCTGCCCACCTGCTAATTCCCTTTATCTTCTGAATTCGAGAATGCATGATTTCAAACACAACCACTCCACGGAGCTGCTATATATTACTCATGCTCTTAAATGAAACAAGGGCCGAGAAGAATACCTGACCCCCAACATAATAATATATAAAAAAGAGAACTATGCGGGAAAGGCGTTCCAGCTTGCTGACGCCTATTGATTTCCCGCAGTGTTCTCCCACACTTCCCTTCTCAAAATTTCCTGATACAAACGATTCTCAGTTAAATTTTATGCGATGTTTTTTAGCGAATATCGATTGATTATTGCGTGTTAACGGATTGGTTGGCGAGTATCGGAATTAAAATGCGCGGCTAATTATGTTCTGGCAATGGCAGTATTTTCAACATTCAATCATATTCCCCTCCCCCCAAATCACTGTTGAAATTGTCCTTCTCAATCCTTACCTTCGAATCTTTAACTGCGGAGGCCTGCATGATTTTGCTGCGAAATTTTATTTTTTTCATCTTTTCTGTGTTTTTTTTCGGTATTATCGCCTCGCTTTGTGCGCAAACGCAAGGAGATTGGCAAACCCATTATGAAAAATCCGGTCACCTGGAAACCCCCCGTTATCCGGGGACCATTGACTATTGCCAACGGCTGGATGCAGCCTCCGATTGGGTACACTATGAATCCTTTGGAAAAAGCCCGCTGGGGAGAGATCTGCCCCTGGTAATCGTCGATAAAAACGGCAACTTTACCCCGGAAGCGGTGCGCAAATCCGGTAATGTAATCATGCTGGTGCAAAGCTGTATTCATTCCGGGGAGTCGGACGGAAAAGATGCTTCCCTGATGCTGATGCGCGAACTGGTGATCACCCGGGATCTGGCTGACTTGCTCAATCATGTAACCATACTGTTTATCCCGATTTTTAATGTGGATGGCCATGAAATGTTTGGGCCGCATAATCGTCTCAATCAAAACGGCCCTGCGGAAATGGGCTTTCGAGCCACTGCCCAGAACTATAATCTCAACCGCGATTTCCTCAAGGCAGAATCTCCGGAAATGCGGGCCTGGCTCAAATTATACAATCATTGGCTGCCGGATTTTCTGGTAGATAATCACGTCACCGATGGTGCGGATCATCAGTATGTAATGACGTATGGGATTGAAACCAATGTAAATGTTGCTGCCCCATTGCGGAAATGGACGACGGAGGTTATGGAACCATTTCTGGTGAAGGAGATGAAAAAAGACAATCAGTTAACCGCCCCGTATTTTTCTATGAATCGCCGCCCGGCCATTCGTAATGGCGTGAAGATCGAGCCCTACAGTCCCCGTTATTCTACCGGTTACGGTGCGGTGCAGAATCGCATCTTCTACCTGGTGGAAACCCACGCATTGAAAGATTATAAAACCCGGGTAACCGCCAATTATCTTCTGATGAAACACATGCTGGCGCTGTTAAATAAAGAGCAAACAAGCCTTCTTAATGCTAACCGAACTTCCGACGCCCTTACCCGGGAACTGCCGGGCAGCTATCTGCCGCTCGATCTTTCCCTGGATATGACAGACACGACCATGGCGCCATTCGCCGGCATCGAATATGAAGAAACCTTCAGCGAAATTTCCAATAGCGAACGTGTGGTTTACAATGGCAAACCGGTGACGATGGAAATTCCCTACTTCAAGAAAAACGTCGTGACGGATTCCGCGAAAATTCCTTACGCCTACATCATCCCGCCGCAATGGGCGCTGCAGATCGAACGACTGGGCTGGCATGATGTAAAAATTCATCGCCTGAGTGAAGCAGCTTCCCTGGAGGTTGACAGCTATCGCTTCAACAACGTCTCCTGGCGGCGGCAATCTTTTGAAGGACAGTTGCTGACGGAATTCAGCGTAGCGCCGTTGACGGAAACCCGCATGTATCCGGCGGGCAGCGCGGTGATTATTATGAACCAGCGCACCAACCGGGTAATCGCCCATTTGCTTGAGCCGCATGCGCCGGATTCTTACGTTAAGTGGGGCTACTGGAATACCATTTTCGAACGGAAGGAATATGGGGAAGACTATGTGCTGGAAACCATCGCCCGGGAGATGCTTGCGGAAAACCCTGATCTGCAGAAAGCGTTTGATCAATACCTGGCGGATAATCCCGCTGCAGCGCAAAGCCGCTGGGCGCGCCTCTATTTCTTTTATGCCCAAACGCCGTATTGGGAAAACCGGACCAACCTTTATCCGGTGGGAAAAATCATGAAGGAACAATCCTTGCCGCTGGATGGCGTTAATGGAAAATAATTTTTATCAACCATTTGACCGGGAGTTCCTCGAAGAGCGCCAGGGGAGCGATTATCGCACTTTTTTTCAGCGGGACCGCGACCGGATTATTCACAGCTCGGCCCTGCGGCGGCTGCAGGCAAAGACCCAGGTGTTTTTATCCGGTGAATATGATTTTTACCGCACCCGCCTGACTCACTCCATTGAAGTGGCGCAAATCGGCCGCTCTATTTGCAGCCATCTCCTTCACGCCAGTGATGATTTGCGGGATGATTTTTTTATCGATCCGGATTTGGTGGAGGCCATTTGCCTGGCCCACGACCTCGGGCATCCACCCTTTGGCCATGCCGGGGAGCATACCCTGCACCAGGTGATGTTGCCGTACGGCGGCTTTGAGGGGAATGCACAAACTTTGCGGGTGCTCACGGAGATTATCTATCCGAATGGCGTCCATCGGGTTGGTATGAAACCCACCCGTGCCCTGATGGATGGTGTCCTCAAATACAAAACCCTGATCGGGCAGCTGGAAAATCCCGAACGCTATTTCCTCTATGACGATCAAAAGCAGTACCTGGATTTTGTCTTCGATGACCAACCGTTTCCCAGCAGCCTGACACCCGGAAAATCTTTGAATAAATTCCGCAGCATCGAATGCCAGATTATGGATTGGGCGGATGACACCGCTTATTCTCTCAACGACATTATCGATTGTGTGCAGGCCCGTTTTATAAACCGGGAACGCCTGGAGAACTGGGGAAAAACGCAGCAGCTAACAACCCTGGAAAGCGAAAAACTTGCGGCGATGATCGGCACGGTTTCTGATGGAAAAGTGGGACGGACTTTTTCCCGGCGGATCGGTGATTTTATTACAGCCACTCACCTGGAGAAGCGACGCAATTTTATGAGCAGCCGAACGCATCGCTATGCCTGGCAGTTGGTGATTGATCCCGATGTTTACCAGGAAGCCAATCTCTACAAACGCATCGCCGCGGATATCGTTTTTAACTCTGCCCAGCAACAGCAGTTGATTTACAAATGGAACCATATTCTCCAGCGGCTGTTCACTTCTTTTTACGAAAACTACTGGCCGCACAACCCCGATTGCCTGAAGCTGCTGCCGGAAGTTACGCATCGCCGGGTACTGGATATCAGTGATGAAGCAGAGCGTATCCGCACCATCTGCGACCACATCGCCGGTATGACGGACCGTTTTGCGATTCGCACCTACAAACGCCTCTTCGATCCTGGATTTGGTTCAATTGGAGATCTCATTTAGTAGGGAAGTCCTCTCCTGAAATGTATTTAAATTAATGTCTTGATTTCAATGGGGCCGGATGTTTATCGGCCAAAGAAGTCATATTGATTTATGTGTTTTTTAGGAGAATTCATGAAAACTGACGTCATAAAAAAAATCGGAATTGCCGGCAGTCTTTTGCTTTTAGCTGGCCTGTTGTTTCATCTTATGCTCATACCCGTTGACGATGCCGAAAATATTATTCGGGAACGAATGAAAAAATCCGCGCCGGGGCCGGATGCACGACCATCTGACTGGGCCTGGCAGCGCCGCACTTTTCCCCACTATAGATATGACCAGCAGGCATATCGCAATGCTGCCAAAGATGCCCGGGCAATGAAAGCACAAGCGGTAGAACGGCCGCTGGAAACGGTTACGTTTGCCGGGCCAAGCAATATCGGTGGCCGAATCTCCGATATCGAATTTAATCCGCAAAACGGAGATATCGTTTATGCCGGCGCGGCAACCGGCGGTGTGTTTAAATC
>JAUIFT010000033.1 GCA_030430345.1 Calditrichia bacterium
AAGCAACGCGCAACTGATTAAAGCGAATTTAAACCGCTCGACATTTATGTGGGCAAAGTTTGACGGCGCGATACTTAATGAAGCCAATTTACAACGGGCGGACTTCCTCGGGGCGAGCATGCAGAAGACCAATTTGCAGGATACAAATATGCGTGAGTCCCGTTTGCGGCGGACGGATCTTAGCGAAGCGAATCTGAGCGGCGCAGAATTGCTTCATGCAGAACTTGATGCAACCTGGTTCGAGGATTTGGAAAGGTGGCGCACCATTGGCAGGGCGGAAATCAAATCAACCTATGACATCGTCCGTATAGATGCCAGCATATATTCCTTTTCAAAATTTCGCCTGGAACGGGCTGCGGACTGAAGCCGAAATAAAATTCAAGCAGCAGCACCTATTTCAAAAGTGTTGCGCCTGCCATCACCAGCATAATTTTCCGGGAAAAGATTTTGATCGCCTCATCATCGGGGCGAAATGGTTTCATGCCAATTTGAAATGCGCCGCAAAAGTAGCTTTGCAAATCATTCATATAATTGGCCAGGAAGGTTGGCGTCCAACGGGTGTTTCTGTCGATCTGATACTTTTCCTTCAGCGCTTTACCGATCTCCTGCCCCCATTCATTATTAATTAAATCGACATAGTGATCGACCGGATTGCTCACCGGGTCGGTCAATTGATCTTCACTAAAAATACCGGTGGTCAGTTCCGGCATGGACTGCCGCTCATGAACATCCGCGACAAAATCCGCCAACGCTTCCGAATAACAGGAAGTGATAAACGCCTGGGCAAATATATGGTTGAAAGAATTTAGATATCCTTTCTCCCCTTTGTCCCGCGGATTTTTGTAGGCGATACCGGGGGTGTTTATATTTTTTACTGACTTTTCCGCGACCAGAAAAAAGGCTAGATCGTCCGCGCCAAACAGGTCTCCCCTCCGCCGGGCCAGGGTGTAAACTTCAGCGAGGTCCATCCTGCTGGCAATTGCATCCGGTGCGGCAAACAGCAATGTCAGCCGCTCCCAAATGTCTCCGTCCCGGGCAGCAACGATATCTCCCTGGCTAACTCCCGATGTTAATTCACTAACTACCTCCTGCCCATTGCTGCAATGGCGCAGGCGAACCATGCTCTTCCCACCGCTGTTGAAATATTCGATCTGAACAACCGATTTTAATTCCTCCAGGGAATTAAATCTGGATGCCAGTAGTGCGCCGGTAGTTGGAGGATTTTCAACGTTCCCGGCGCCGGTCACTTTCGCTGGATGATTACATGGTATTATTCCGCTATCCAGTGCCGCAGACATATCATCGGAGGGCGCACTGCAACCATAGAGCAAAAATAAAAGGAAAATGAAAAGTGGAGATTTGTTCATGGGCAAACAGGCATATTCATTGAAACGAAAGATTGCTTTTTTGATTTAGCGAGCGACGATTGCAATAGACCATACAGACAAAATCAGTATACGATAGCGTTGGTTCTATTTCAATGCATTTCTGCCCTCCAGGCGTAAAGAGGTGCTAGTTGCCGCTTCTGCGGAACTCTTTTTTCAGCACGTTCCAGATTGGATTGTCGCCCCTTTTTTTGAAGGGTTCTGCATCAATGCCTTTTTCTACCGCCTCCCAGTATTTCCAGCCCAGTTTCGGATCGGTGCCCAATTCATAATCCAGGCCGCCCCATTGCCCATCCGAGCGAAAGCTGTAAAAGGCCCAGTGCCAGCCCCGGCGGTTATAAATCTGAATCGCATCGGCCAGATATTCTTTACATCCGGCGACCCGGCGATCGCACCACAATTCACTGGCGACTATCCGCTCCGCTGGTATTTGATGTTTTCTCATAAATTCAACAACCGGCAGCACACGCCTTTCCAGATTATTATTGCGCCATGCTACGCCCGGCCCGTTCCAGCGTTCCGGCATTCGCCCGGGATATTCATAGCGCCCTTTATTGGCCCGGAATGCCGCAAATTGCCAGGGAGCGATATTGTGGAAGGCATAGAGAGTAAGCGGGTCATCAACCGGCTCGAAGAAGGGAAATCCCTGCGCGTCTGCATAAAAATAACCATCGAGCAGAATCGGAGTTCTTTTATCGACCGCACGTATCGCCGCGGCCATTTTCCGGTTAAAACGGTTCAAGTCCGCCGGGCTGTTTTTATGCTCGGCAATCCACTGCGCAAAGGCGCTATCTGCCCGCTCAAATCCAAAGGCCTTTTCCGGATGCGGTTCATTGAGCGGATTGTAAGCAACTATTGCCGGATGATCTTTCAGGGCGGCGGCAAGCGCTTGCCAGAATTTAAAGGCCTGCGCCTGATATGCCTCATCTTGCCAAAGGCGGTAATCATCAACATCGCCGTTCAGCTGCTTCCAGCGGCAGCCGGGAAGGGAAAACATGGTGAGGACAATTTTCAGGTTGTTTGCTTCGGCTTCATCGAGGAATTTTTTCAAGAGCTGAACGTCTGCCTGATTGAGGGCCTGAAAATCATCAGCATCACCAATGAGGAAATCCCGCTCGTCCGCTGGCAGTATATCCGGATGAAAACGGATATACTCAATTCCGAAATCCGCCGCGGCTTCGAACCATTCCGGGCGAAAAGTGAGCAAGCCACCGTTCGCTCCTTTCCGCTGGGTTTTCCAGAAATCCATTTTAGCGCTATCAATATTCTGCCCATGAAGCGGGCTGACGATTGCGCTTATAGTGAATATCAACAAGGTGAGGTAAAGCCAGAATTTTCGAGGCGTTTTATTTAAGCAAAACTGAAGCATGAAGTTCTTACTCTTATCAAATTAGGTATCAACACCGGACAGTCAAAAGGGATACCGGCCCTGATAGCTTAATCGCACTTTTTCCAGGATTGTTTCATCCAGTGCCACACCGAAGCCCGGGCTATTCGCTACCTCCAGGCAGCCATCGACAATTTTCAGTTCATGCTGCAGTATATTTTCTTCCAGTAGAGAAAGTTCGGTAAATTCGCTCGCCAGCGGATGTATTTTCATCGAAGCGGCCAAATACAACTTGGCGATCAGGGAAAAACCCGTATAGACATCGGCAAATTTTTTAATCGGGACCAGGAATGGTATCCCTTCTATTTTGTCTATTTTGCTGATTTTCATATTATCCGGTAACCCGCGCTTAAGATGGTTATTCACTTTTAATCCATATTCCCGGCGGGGTCCAATGCTGCGGGTTAAAAATATCCGGCGATTCACTGACCTATCCCCGTTCCTGCTCTGTGAAGGTTTTTACCGTAAAATGAACAAAGCCGATCAGCGCCAATTCCTGAACGGACGGCGCCAGAGGGAAAAGTACACCTTGCACCATAATTTGCAAAGTTTACAAAAAATCGATCATTCTGCCAAATGCGATACGGTGGCAATGCGCTGATTCATTTTTATTGCCAGCACATTGCCGCAAATTAGGTTTTGCAAAAATTAAGGAATTGGCTTTAGCACCAACACGGTGCTACCGCCGAGAGTGAGCGTAATATTATCGACTTCCTCCCGGGCCAAATTCAAACTGTTTTCCCCCTTCCAGAAGTCTTCCGTGTAGGCGGCTGTCTGTGCCTGCGGGTTTTTCATTCCAATCGTTGCCCAGAAATTGGAGGGCAGCTCCAGGGTCAGCTCTACAGATTTTTTCGGTGAAATATTACCAGCCGAAGCGTATTTAAAGGGATCCCCTTTCAGTAATTTGTATTCTTCATCTTTGGTCGTCCTGATAATGAATTCGTCCCGGTCAAAGCTCAGCTCAAGTGGATAGGTATCCATATTGGTGATCTTGATCAGCAAGGAGTTCTCCTGAAATTCAGCGTACGCATAGATGGATGGATTCATCTCCGGGCTGCTGCGATATTTCACCCCTTCCTGGGCGGAATAGGAAACAATCTGAAAATTTCCAGCATTTTCCGGCTTCATGGCGATGCCGAAAAAATCATCAACGGTTGCCGGAGAGCAGGCGACCCCCAAAATAATCGGTAATAAAAAGGTCAGTGTCTTTCTCAGTGATTTCATATCACCTCGCTATTTGTTAAATGAATTTCTGATGCGGATTTCCGTAAAATTCAAGGTCAATGGTTTATAGATATTCTCAGCTGTTTGAGGCGCTGCTTCAGTTGAACACTATGAAAAATTAGTAGCAATTTCAGCATTCGTATTTTAGCGCTATCGAAAAATTAGCACAGTTGGATTAGCGGACTTACTCCGGCGTATATTTCCGGCCAAATCGCATCAGCAGGCTCTGTACGGCACCATCTCCGGCGATGGAAACAATATAGAGCCGGTCATATTCGCCGGCTTCGTTAATTTCCGGGCCCGGTTCTCCCCCAAGCAATTTAGCCATTACCGGTGTGGTATTGCTATGCCCTACTACCAGATGACGTCCCCCACTTCCCCGCAGTTTTTTTGCCAGGGCAGGAAGGTCGCGGGGATCGTATAATGCGACCTCCAGTCCCATTGCCGCAGCGGTTGGGGCAGCCGTATCCCGGGTACGAATATAATCGGAGCTATGAATGAATTCGATTTCCGCATCCTTGAGCATCTCCGCCAGCAACGCTGCCCGCTCCCGGCCGGCCTCGGATAATTCCGGATCTTTACTGGCATCGACCTTTTCGCCATGGCGCACCAGAAAGACAGTCAGTGACGGTTGCTCCGAGGTACAACTGATGAGTAGCAATAAAAACACTGAGAGAAGGATAGCCTTCGCAATCAACTTTTTCATCGTTATTTCCTTTACAAGATCCGCGTGCAATATTGATAAATGAAAGTTTTAATGAGGATGTTTTTCCGAATGCTGCCGCAGTAAATCTTGACCATCGCTTTCTATGCCGCGTTGGCAAATCACGCTTTCGCCGCGTGGGACATTACCGTTTCTTTATTGGAACAAGCGATGATAATGAGCAATACGATTATTCCCGGCAGATAGAACATTCTCTTTTTAGTCCTGAAATTTGGCATCGTAGGTGGTCCACCTCTTTTCGGTTAGTGGATACTTTTACAGTGAAGCATAAATGAAAAACAATACACAAATTTTATGAAAAATCCAAGGTCGTTCCAGCCAACTCAGCGCGGCGCATCACTTTGTTTCGTTCCGGGTGTAAGCTGTCTGAGTATTGATAGTATTTGCTCGTTTATTGATAACTCCTGCTAAGCACTTCAAATATATTCTATTTAAGAAAACGGAAATTTGTCAAATTAAGCAGGCAAGGCGGCTTTAATGGCCAAGGTTATCATTACAGCAAAAGTTGAAGATGTCGAAAAATGGGAAACAGGCTTCAGAGAGGTTCGGGAGTTATTGGACAAAGTGTATATGAGTCCGCTAAAAATCGGCACCAATACCGATGATCAAAGCATCGCCTTCCTGGCAGAAGCGCTCCAAATTTTGTAAATAAATCCACCAAAACCCCGGCGGAAGTCCCCTCCAAGCACATTACCTGGATGCCACAAGAACGCTTTACTCCTGTGAAACGACACATCTGTTTAATGATTGTAATTTAAAGATTAATGCAAAAAATTTTACAAAAAACCCCTTTTCAGTGGCACCAAGAAACAGCGATCAAAACTCCTTAATCCCCAGTACTACAACTGTCCGGGGAAGATTGTTTTTTGGCAAGGAATTCGCTGCATATAATAGGCGGATCATTTGAGATTTTCTATAAAGCAAGACACTCGACACCGCTCTTTTAATTACCAAAAGGGGCAAAGGATTTTGGCAGGGGACCTTCACTTCGCTGATAATTAAATCAGGCATAATTTTTACACATCTTCATTAATAAAACCGCACTTAATAATCCCCGCCGAATTCTCTTCATATCTTAACCTATCAAAGGAGACAAGGCTATGAAAAAGCAACTTCTCCAACCGCTACCTTATTTACTTTTTTCCTTCATTACTCTGATGTTACTCTTCTCATCTTCGCTGTTTGCTGTTCAGGACCCGGCAACAACCAATTCCGGATTGAGCGGCGGTGATATTTTCGAATTCGTGGTTATCGCCGGTTATTTGATTGGTGTGTTTGTTTTATTGCCCTGGATTATTTATACCAACACAGCGGAAAAACTGGATCTGAATGAAACGAGCGTTCCCAGCGACATTCCACCCGATCCGGCCCTCAGTGAGATGGAACGAAATTCCCGGGCAGCAAGAATTCTGGATGAAACCACCCAAAAGCTGACGCCTTTTCAGGAAGATGGTGAACTCTTAATGACGATTACCAAGGGATCTCAGGCGAGATTCGTGAAAAAGGGTATCGATTATATCCGGGAGCATCTGCAACCGACCGATCCGGATATTATGGACCGCATGAATGAGCTTGTTGCTGTATACCAGGACCGCACCCAACGGCTATTTACAGGGTCCAAATGGATTATTGGATGTGCGATTGGTATGGGAATACTTTTCGTGTGGACAGGCGGTATCAGCACCTTTGTTTTTATTCATGCACTTGGCATTGCTTTTTACATCCTCTCCAGCCGCACCCCGCTCTATATTCTTGAAAAACGAATGAACTTATTTGGTGGTGGCGGTGCGATTGTCGGGGCTATTTTCGGTGCGTTTTTTATCGGCGCTGCCGCTAAACACTACAACGTCTACAGCGATGGCAGAAAGGAAAGAGATTATAGTTCTGAATTTACCGGCGGAGCTGTTTATTCTCTGTTTATTGCAGTTGCGGCAATGTTCCTGGGATTTCTGGTGGCAGCATTAGGCGTTGTAAATTTTCTAATGAACTATATGAACAACGCAGTGATGCCAACGAAAACGGAAGCCTGGTATGAAAAGAATTTCCCGGCAAATCTTCCCGAGAAAACTGAACCAACAGCCGAAATGCATGTTTAAGGCTGAAGGTTTTATCATGGAAACATCTCAATAAATTTCAGCACAGTTGCGTCTGCTTACCGGCGAAAGGCAGACGCAACTATTTTTATGGCGCCTCCCCTTTTTCAACACTCATCTTCTTTCACATTAAGCTGTTATGTAAATTTGCCAACATTGCCGGTTATCAATTTTCAAAATATCAGGATCCCTCTGCATACTTCTCCCGCATGAGAATCATGCCTTCTTTTCCAACAACCCAGATTTTCGTGGGGCTGAATTTATCCGCTGCAAATCGGAATATTTATCTGGGATTGCTGCCAGGCTGCGCCTTTCCGGTAAAATACAATTCCCAACCGTCACAATTAACAATTCCAAGCTTCGGCAGAATTCGGCGAAAGCCTTAATTTTTTAGCTTTGTCTCTTTCACCGGCCATGCTGGTATCGCTTCCGAGATATTCTTAAGCTTATTGACCATTGCCGCATCGTTTTCATTGACGCGCATCGGCACAATGACAATATACCCCTTTTGATACCATGCGACATCGCTATTTTCCGAAGGGGGTTCTTTTAGTCCTTTTTCATGCAATAGCCAGACTTCTTCAGTCTCATCATCGTCTGCTTCGGTTTTTTCCCAAACTTTTTCAAAATCGAAATCTAGCAGCGGGTGAGTTCTGCTGACAATCTTGATACCTTTGATATCAGAAGGGTTTGTTCGGGGAATACTCACTGTTAAATATTGTCCGCTCTCAAGCGTTTGCACTATTTTACTCTGGGCAAACTGCACGACCCAATCTGTCACTAATTCAACCATTTCTTCATCATCGTCATCAAGTCCGGATACGGCAATCGCCGGATATCCCAAAAAAGCGGCTGTTCGTGCCGCGCCAATTGTTCCGGAGTTAAACCAGGCATCATCTCCTAAATTCGCGCCGCCATTTATACCCGATACAACCAGGTCAGGCAGTTTATCCCGCAAGAGGCCTTTTAATCCGAATGTCACACAATCCGCCGGATAACCGGCAACTGCATAGGCGATTAAATTCTCCCCGAGATAATCTCGTTGCACAAAAAGTGAACGATTGTTTTTTCCGATTTTGGAAAAGTTGGATGTCCCACTTCTATCTTCCAAAGATGCAATAAGATAGGTCTCTGCCGCTTTAGAAAATGCTTTCGCTAATTCCCATATCCGGGTTTCCTGAATACCATCATCATTTGTAATAAGCACTCTTTTCGGCCATTTGTCGTCATCTTCCTGTGCAACGCCAGAAAACGAGAATGCTAAAAGACAACTGACCAAGGTGGGAATGAATTTTCTTAACAATAATTTCATCATTAACAAATTCCTTTGCGTAATATTTAACTATGAAGCGTCACTGCTACGAAGCAGATTCAGGGTAAATCTGCTGGAAGATGGAAAGTGCTGCTATATAGTGCGCGTTATCTAGCCGAGAAAGTGCCATTGCTGGAGAAAGCCGAGAAAAATAATTGCCACGGCCAGATAGCTGGTATAGAATAGCCGCCCGGCTAAACCGCCGATTTTCTGAGACCATATTTTGTAAGTAAAATAACCCAGTGGGATGAGCAGCAGCAATAAAATGAAAGGTATGTAACTGAATTTTATAAATGCATCCGGCACGCCAAAAAGCAATTCCAATCCCAGAAGGAATCGGCGAGGTGGACGAGTCTGCCATTATCGCGGGCATCCAGGCTGGAAAAGTAGCAGGCGAGCACTTTAAGCAGTTAAGTGCGAGCGATTGAAATTTCACATTTATCCCTTTTTCCACAAATGACTATCTTAAAGGATAAATTGTTGCAGGCTGCAGCGGATATCATTGCGGTTTCTTTTTCCCGCCAAATTTGCAACGCTGAAATGCTTTGATGTAAGCCAATATCACTGCAAATTTTTCAGAGGTAATATTGGCGCTAAGCGCGGCCAATTGCTTCCGCGATACTCCTACTTGCTTTCCATTTGCATCAACAAGATTTTATATTTTAACTGATTAACCGTATTGTTTCCGGATTTCTCTCTTGCGAGTTTATAATATTGAATCGCCATCTCTTTCTGGTCCAAATATTGATAAACTTCTCCCAGCGACCCCAATAATTCCGAAGAGGAAGGATATAGCTGAATGCCGTAAGTAAGCAATTTTATCGTTTCTGCCGGTAACCCGGCCTGAAATAGTTTACCGGCAGATTCGTTGATCGCCCCGAGGGGCATTTTCACCGTAAAACCATAATGTTTATTTATCCCTTTATAATAGGCGATATTCTCATCCGCTCCTTTAACAGCAATGGCATCCGGGATATAAAACTCTTTAAAGATGAACTGCAAACCATCGTACAAGCCTTGCGCCATAACACCGACATGGCTGGCATTTTTTTCGATTGCAAACTGCCAGCGCAGCCCTTCCGGTTGCAGTTCCCGAATAAGCGCTTCGTATTTTTCCAGAGCGGCGACACGTGGCCCTTCTCCTTCCGTCGCTGCGTATAAGTAAGTATTAGTGTAATTCTGCCCGGGCATATTTGCCGCCATAAAAGCAGCCGTCTTCGGACCGATGCCGGTACCGGTTTCGATATAGCCGTCGAAACGTTGTGGATTGGTTGCTAAGAAATAACTGCAAATTCCCGCGCTGGAAGACCAGCCGTAGAGCAGGTCGAAGCCGTTGGATCGGTAGTTTTTATTGATGAACGGAAGCACTTCACTGTCGAGAAATTTTACAAAATCAATGTACTCGCCATCGGGGGCGAACGATACATGCATGTCTCTGCTCCGGTCGGTATTCGCAATACCGACAACGATTAAGTTGGGTAAATAGCCGAATGCATTGGAGAGAAAATCGGCCGCCCCCTTCGCATAACTGAAGGCATACTCGCCATCAAGCACGTAGAGCACCGGATAAGTTTCTTCGCTACTTTTATAATTCGCCGGCGTGGCGACAAAAAGCGCCCGCGCTTCCCCAAGCGTTTCGGATTCAATAATGTGCATCTTTGTCTCGCCGGCGATTTGGGAAATAACGGGCGTATGCAACAGCAGTAAAATCAGGGGTGCTAACAGGAATAAGAATCTCATCTCAAATTCACCTTGCTCGTTTGTTATCATTATTTTTCATTTCGGGTTAACATATTTTGAATCAATCCGTTTCGGAGAAAATATTTTCCCAGGTCTTTTCCAGCGCACTTCGCCGCGCCGCTGCGATCGCCTTTTGCGCCAATAATCCATCGTGAAATGTCGCGATATGACCCGGGAGATTTTCCGGATCGCTGAGCAGTTTTTTTATCTCAACCCCCAAATGGTAGGTGCCATAGGCGAAAGCGCTTTGCTCTTCGGGGGGAATCACATCTCTGGCGCCATCAGTAATATCAAAAGCCGCTCGCTTGCCATCTTTCTCCAGACGCCAGAGGGTCTCGCTGCTATCCAGCAACAAACTGCCTTTTTCACCATGGATAATAGTGCTTAATCCCTCACTGGCGCCATCCGGATGAACGGCACTGATCGTCAGGGTTCCCCGCGCGCCATTGCTGAATTGTAAAAACAGATTAGCCTGATCGTCCCCGCTAACCAGTCTTTGCTCTTGGGAATTAGCGACTGGCCGCGATTGATGCAGCGTGGTAAACTGCGCAGTCAGTTTTTCTATCGGGCCGGCAAACCAACGGGCCTGATCGAGCAAATGCCCACCGACCAGGTTGAGCACGCCGCCGCCGCTTTCCAGGTCGTTCTCCCAATGCCAGGGCGTGCTGCCATCAAGGTTCCAGCCAAAGCAGTAGTTTAAATGCAGGGATGTAATTTCACCGAGCGCTTGCTCGTTCAGGAGTTCGGCTATTTTCCGGCGTTGTGGTGTGTATCTTAATTCATAGTCGATTAAAGCCAGTTGGTTAGGATATAACTTTGCCGTTGCCAACATACTTTCCGCCTCGGCCACGGTAAGCGCCGGCGCCTCGCAGAGGACATGTTTGCCGGCCCGCAATGCAGCGATGGCAATTTCGCAGTGCAGCCAGGTTGGGGTTACGATGCTTACCAGGTCGATATTTTCCGAGGCAATCAATGCTCGCCAATCGTCATGAACTTCCGGGATGTGATGCTGCCGGGCAATACGCCGGGCATTGTCTATTTTTCCGGAGCAAATTCCCTGTACGTTTAGTCCGGCACTCTTAAATGCGGCGATTTGCACTCGCCCGGGCCAGCCGGTCCCGATAAACCCAACCCTGATTTTTGTATTCATACCCCCTCCTTTTCGTCAGGAATTCCTGTAAACAAATCTTAAGCCGAGACAAAAACATATTACTCAACGATCGCCCAATTGTTCGAACTTAAATTTTTCATTTTCGGCGGCGATGCTTCTTCAGTATTGCACCCGAGGTTAAAAAGGCAATTGCAGCAATTAACAGCAGCACTTTTCCAGCAATCCTTCCCGGAGAAATAAGCAGGCAGGGTATCTCAGCAAAACCGTTCGCTGAAGGATGAAAATAATTCCAAACCGCAAGCAGTTTAAGAACAGATTTGAGTATCTGCAAATTGGGAGCTTTCCTCCTGGAAAGGCTATAAAAGAAAAGCTCCGGCGGCAGCGCAAAATGCGCCGTTCGCCGGAGCCGTTTTCATATTTCATTTAGCTCAGAAATTGCCGGAGCTTTTTCTGCTATTTCAGGCAAGATCGAAA
>JAUIFT010000766.1 GCA_030430345.1 Calditrichia bacterium
AATTGCTCCTGACGGGTTAAAAAAATCAACTCGCCGTTATTGGCAAAGCAGATAGCTGCGGAGAAGCGGTTGGAGTGTTCAATTTTATTAAGCTGTCTCCTGATGGAGCGGCGCAGTTCCACATCATCAATGTATTTCAGGATGAAAAGCCGAGCTCCAGGACAGAAGAAAGATTGTCCTTCCGGAAAGTGCGTTATAATGGGGAGAATTTTCGTCAGCTCACTCACTTTGTCGATGGCCGGCAAATTTATCATCCCCGCTGGGCGCCGGATGATAGCTACATTATTTTTGATACTTCAACAGATTACGGCCGGGATATCGCCAAAGTGCCAGCGAGCGGCGGCGAAATGACTTATGTTATTAAAACAAAAACGGATGAGCGTTATCCCGATTTCCATCCGAAGACCGGTGAATTGATTTATGCCAGCGATGAAACCGGCATTTATAACCTTTATTTGCAGAATCTGAAAAGCGGTGAAAAGCGGCCCTTGACCAACGTCATTGGCGGCGCATTTATGCCGACAATTTCTGCGGATAACGACCTCTTCTTTGCGCTTTACCGGGACCAGGGATATAAGATTCATCACATCTCTCAAGCCGCAGCAACAGGTAGTGAAAATCTCGCTTATATCGACGATTATCAGTCGCGGGTGCCAACGCTGGAAAATGCGGATCAATCGGTGACTGATTTTCGGGAAGCGCGCCCGTATCGCAATCGATTCTCCCCGGTGACTTTTATGCCGAGGGTTTGGCTGGATTACGGGACTCTGAAGCTGGGATCCTATATTTACACGACGGAGCTCTTGAACAAGATGTCCTTCTTCAGCGGTGTCGCAGCAAACGTCAAAGGCGACTACGATCTTTTTGCCATCGCTGATTATGATTTCCTGAAGCATAAGTTCTTTATCGAGATCTTTAATACCACCGCGAATATCAATGATACGATCTTTATTCCGGAATCCCGCGAGCAGGATGTCGAGCTGGACATTAACTTCAACCTGACGCAAGCTGGTGCCGGTTTTGAAACCACCGCTTTACCCTGGAACCTTAGCAAGCTGTTTTATACCCGTCTGGAATATCTCTTCAGTTTTTACCGGGCGAAGATCGGGAACTTCGTTTATTTTGACCAGGTGCGGGAAGAAGTGCTGGAATCGCCGCCCTTCCGCTATACTTATTTGCGCGGTCATGCCATTAGTCTCTTGTTGCGGCATGAAAATGTAAAGCGAGATCTCGATCGGGCGATTAATCCCAGCGATGGCCGCTATATCTCTTTTAAGGCGAAACGGGAATGGAATAAATTCCTCGATGATTTTGCCACCGACCGGGTGATCGGCCTGGAAGAATTTAAGAATTATAATTACATGAGCTACGAAGCCAATTGGGAAGAATATCTCTCGTTGCCGCTCGCCGATCAACATACCCTGACGCTGCGCGCCCAGGGGGCTTTTGTTGACACGGAAGTTGACAGCTTCTTCCATTATTTTGGCGGTGGGCTGGTGGGAATGAAGGGTTATCCTTTTTACAGTATCGAAGGGCGCAAATTGCTGATTGGCTCTGCGACTTACCGTTTTCCATTATTGCGCAATATCAATAAAACTTTGCTCAATATGCATCTGCACAAACTTTACCTTGGCGGCTTCTTTCAATACGGTAATGCCTGGTCGGAGGATGGCATTGAATGGGATGATTTTCTTACCGATGTCGGCGTGCAGCTGCGACTGGATACCTTCTCCTGGAATTTTTTCCCAACGCGAATATTTTTCGAAGCGGCCTATCCATTGAAGGAACATTTTAATGCCGGGACCAGTTACCCGAAAGAATGGAAATTCTATTTTGGCGTTCTTTTCGATTTCGATTTACGTTTAGAGAAAAGGCGTTTCTTTTAACCCAAATAAAGGCTGATGGCCTAAAAAACGGGGTAAGTATCAATGAACAAACTTTTGGTTTTTCTCTTTGTTTTTGCTATGACCAGTTTCCTCGCTGGTAATGAACCGTTACCGGAGGCTACCGGCAATTTGTTGCTGAATCGCTTGCAAATGCAGCAAACGGTGCGGGCAAATGTAGAGAATGAACAACAGGATCTTCAGACCGCTAATAGCGGTAAAAAATCCGTGGGGAGAG
>JAUIFT010000767.1 GCA_030430345.1 Calditrichia bacterium
GATCGCTTCGCTCCATTGAAAAAGGTTTGCGTTTCAATATATAACGATTTTCCTTATATCCCAAAACTCTCAAGCGGAATTAATTTGAGGCGAAAATTTAAAGCTTTTGTATCATCCGGATATTTCAATTGGTACCTTTTCCAGTAGACAACTGTTTGCTCATGATAAATCCCTCCCGGGAAAGGAGTGTCGCGATGATTTGGAATCCTGCTATTGAGACAATGCCCCGGGGTGAACTGGCACAACTGCAGCGTCAGCGGCTAAGCAAATTAGTAACACGCCTCTACGAGAATGTTCCGTTTTATCGGCAGCTGCTTGATGTTCATCAGGTTCCCCCATCCGCTATTCGAGACTTAGATAATCTTTCCGATTTACCATTTACTACTAAAAATGACTTACGTGAGAATTATCCATTCAAACTGTTTGCTGTTCCCCAGGAGAAGGTGGTTCGTGTTCATGCGTCCTCCGGCACCACCGGCAAACCGACAGTCGTCGGCTATACCCGTAAAGATATCGATACCTGGGCAGACCTTTGCGCCCGCTGCCTGGCACTGAGCGGTGCGGAGCCGGGCCAGATGTTTCAGAATGCATACGGCTATGGCCTCTTTACCGGCGGGCTGGGCATGCACTATGGTGGCGAAAAGATGGGATTGACGGTTGTTCCGGTGTCCGGAGGCAATACCGCCCGGCAGATGCTCCTCTTGCAGGATTTTGGCACGGAAGTGCTCTCCTGCACACCATCCTACGCCCTCACCCTCGCTGATGCCCTGCAAGAAGCCGGGATACCCCGAAGTTCTCTGAAGCTGCAAACCCTCATCCTTGGCGCGGAACCGTGGACGGAAGCAATGCGTCAGGAAATCGAACAGCGTCTGCAGGTCGATGCTGTGAATATTTATGGATTGAGTGAGATTATCGGGCCGGGCGTATCCAACGAGTGCGTCGAAGCGAAAAACGGCTCACATATCATGGAAGATCATTTTATTCCGGAGATAATTGATCCGGAAAGCGGTAAAGTACTGCCAGCAGGTGAAATTGGCGAGTTGGTATTTACCACCTTAACCAAGGAAGCCTTTCCGTTGATTCGCTATCGAACCGGCGACCTCACCTCGCTCAATTATGAGAAGTGCATCTGTGGGCGCACACATGCCCGCATGTCCCGGGTGATCGGGCGCAGCGACGATATGCTCATCATTCGCGGGGTGAACGTCTTTCCTTCACAAATTGAAGAAGCGCTGACCGGGATTGCCAACATCACGCCCCATCATCAGATTGTGGTCACCCGTAAAGAGCGCCTCGATACCCTGGCAGTTTACGTCGAAGCCACAGAAGATTTTTATCGTAATATTAGCGATACCAGTAGTGAGGCACCGGAAATTCAGCAGTTAAGCAAACGGATTCATCACAAGATTCACGATATTCTCGGCATTAATGTCCGGGTGGAAATCCAGCCGCCAAAATCGCTGCCGCGCAGCGAAGGTGGTAAGCTGAATCGCCTGGTGGATCAACGCGAGTTAAATTAGGGTTTGTTCCTTTTTATACTTCGAGAAATTCGGGATAAGTGTCGTTATCATTCTGAGCTTCTCGAAGGATGATTAACCTGCTTAAACGGACTAGAAAGCCTAAGCACATTCTCCGGAATCTGTTTTCTCTGAATGAAGATTTTGGGGAATACATTTTCTTTGCGTACCTTTGCGGATCATTCAAAAAATGAAAGGGAATCGATGACCGGTTTCTTCCGCAAAGGATTATGTTTTCTGGCATTGTTATCATTACTGTTAATCACAGGATGCAACAACAGCACAGATCAGGCTTCCCGGCCCCCCAATATTCTTTTCATCTCCATCGATGACCTGAATGATTGGGTAGAGCCGCTCGGTGGCCATCCGCAGGCAAAAACACCGGCACTCTCCCGTTTTAGTCAGGAAGCGGTTAACTTCACCAAAAATTATTGTGCATCGCCGGGGTGTAATCCCTCCCGCTCCGCGATGATGACCGGCATCCACACCTATACCGCCGGGATGTATTCCAATTACCAGGACTGGCGGAAAGCCTTTACCGATTACAAAACTATTGGCGA
>JAUIFT010000768.1 GCA_030430345.1 Calditrichia bacterium
AAAACAGTGAGCAAAACCGACGCCTCCATTTTAGCGGCAAATATCGATACCGGCAGCAATACTACCTGGAGGTAGCCCATAATCAGGCGAATTTCTATGATCTTTTTAATCGTTATAAAATGGGGCAGTCCGGCAGCATGTTTAAAGTGGGATGCGATATATATCTGAAATACGATAATCCGCACACCATTGAAAGAAAGAGCAGTCTGAGCTATTATCGCGGCATTCGCTCATACCCCGGCAGCCGTAATAAATTTAAAAACGGTGATTTTCTGGTCTTCGAAAATCAGTGGCATTCCCGGAATATCCGCCGGGCGATTGGCAGTGTCGATAAAGAAGCGGGAACGGAATGGCAATTGTCCGCAACTATCGCAGGCAAGGGAGGGCAGCTTTCGAAACTGGCCGTGAATATCAGCGCTTCCTGGAGCCGTTATCGCACCTGGTTAATGCCGCATAACGTCTTTCATTTGCAGCTTGCCGGGGGACATTCATCCAACCCCGCTCAACTGGCCCCGGGAAATTTTTACCTGGGAGGATTTGGGAATCAGTTTCTGGAAAATAATCCGGTAAAGCAATACCGGTTGCCCAATCGCTTTCCGGGAATTCCCTTATTTTCGCAGACGGCCGCCGGGTTTGCGAAAATTATGCTGGAAAATAATTTGCCCCCGCTGCGCGTAAATAATTTTGGCTGGGGAGCGCATACTCTTCAGCATATCGATGCCAGTCTGTTTTCGCAGGGATCAATTGCCGATGGAATAACCCGGGCGAATTTGGGTGCGCAAGTCAATTTTGTTTTCCAGCACTGGTATAACCTGGAATCAACAGTTTCCCTGGGAGCGGCCAGGGCATGGAAAAACAATAGGAAAGCATCACAGGAATTCTTTATTTCGCTGAAGTTGTTAAAGAATTAAAATTGTCAGTATTTTTTTAGCATTACCCGCTTTTTTATTCGGCCACAGATTTACACGGGTCTATTAAAACTTAGCCAAAAATTGATCAACAATTTCTATTTAACGGTGTAACCCGTGTTGATCTGTGGCTAATTCATAAATGCGATCGGTTTTAAGGCCCGGTAATTCTATAATAACCGCTTTTGACCATACTTTTTAATCAAGAGATTTTTAACGGCGGCAAGGGGATAAGCCGCCCGGTTGATGATAGCATGTAGGCCAACCCCATCGAAAATTGCCAGTAAGAGCAATGCCTCCTCCCGGGGATTCTCAACGCCGGCATCGCGAAACAATCCTTCCAGCAAATCCGTGGTATTCTCTGCAAATGCCAAAAACTGGTTCTGAAAATCTTTCCATACGTCTGGCTGTAATAATAAGCTGGTATAGAGCCGCCAGAAATGTTCATTGTTTTCGGCAAGTGTCAGGCTGCGCTCAATCAGCACGGCGATATGCTGAAAAGGATCTTCGATGACAGCGGTATCGGCAAAAAGCGTTTCTATCTCGGCAAGGCCATCATAAATAATTGCTTCCAAAATTTTTTTCTTCCCGGCGAAGTAGTGATAGAGGAGTCCCTTGGAGATGTCCGCACGGGAGGCAATCGCATCAATGGAGGTGCCGTGGAATCCGCGGATGGCAAAAAGAGCGAGGGCGCTCTCCAGAATGGTTGCGCGGGTTTTTTCGCGGATTTCTGCGTTTTGACTTTCGGTTCTTGGCGACATATACGTTTTTCATTAAATGTTTATTCAGTTGAAAACTATAAATAAATATGGCGAAAATCAAAAGAAAAATTACTCCTTGACAGCTAATTATTTCTCGATTAATTTTTTGTTGAACAAATAGTCAATTAAAAGAGGCAAAAATGAAATACTTCCTTATATTCTTTCTGGTTAGCAGTTCCCTTAGCCTATTTGGACAAACTGCGGAAGAAATTGTCCGGCGGGCGGAAAATGCCGTTAAAGGAAAAACAGCGCACGGTGTTTTTCAAATGACGGTCAGTAATCCGGATTATACCCGTAAACTTACCATGGAAAGCTGGTGGGAGGGGAACGAAAAAGCCCTCATCGTGGTGAAGTCTCCAAAGAAAGAAGCGGGCAATAAAACCCTCAAGATCGGCAATGAAATGTG
>JAUIFT010000769.1 GCA_030430345.1 Calditrichia bacterium
TGGCATTTGGCGGCGTAATCCTACGCTCAATCAACGGTAGTACCGGAGAACATAACTGGAAAAAACAAATTGGTATTGGCCATGGCGTTGGCCTGTTTCTTATTCTTCTTGGCGGTTTCGGTATGATGGCCAAATACAATTATGCCTACAGTGACGGTTGGTTTATCGCCAAAGTCGTCATTTGGTTAATTTTCGGTGGACTGTTAACAGCAGCGTCTAAAATGCCCGACAAGGGCGCAATGCTTTGGTGGACAGTTATCCTCCTGGCGACGCTATCCGGCTATCTCGCTATTTTTAAACCCTTCTAGTCGGTCAACATGAAGGGGAATCTCTATATCGTTAGTACGCCGATTGGCAACCTGGAAGACATTACCTTGCGGGCGTTACGAATCCTGAAAGAAGTGGATTATATCTGCGCGGAAGACACGCGGGTTACCCGCCGCTTGCTCAATCATTACGAAATAGAAAATACCCTGCTTAGCTATCATGCTCATAATGAGAGAGGCCGAATTCCGCAAGTTATCGGTTTTCTTGATGACGGCCTCTCCGTTGCTCTCGTTTCCGATGCCGGCACTCCGGGGATTTCCGATCCCGCGCATAAACTTGTCAAAGCTGCGATTCAATCCGGTATAAATATAATCCCGATTCCCGGTGTTACCGCCTGTATACCCGCGCTGGTTGTTTCCGGATTACCGACCGACCGCTTCGTTTTTGAAGGGTTTCTCCCCCGCAAAAAAGGCCGGCAAACCAAGCTGCGCCAACTGGCTGAAGAGCCCGGTACCATTATCCTTTACGAGTCTCCGCATCGCATTCAAAAAACAATTTCGCATATTGTAAACATTATGGGAAATCGTTATATTGTCGTTTCGCGTGAATTGACGAAGAAATTTGAAGAGATTATTCGAGGATATGCGCAGGCGTTGTTAAGCGAACTGGAAACACGCACCCTGAAAGGTGAGATTGTCTTACTGATCGCCGGCCAGGATTTTAAACCAATTGACGAAGAAAGAGCCAAATAGATGTCTAAAAAGGGATTTACGCTGCTGCCGCGGTCGCTCAGGGATGCTTTTATAAATGCCATCGACGCGCCGGTAGACCTTATTATAAAATTTAATATCCATCCGAACATTTTTACCATACTCGGACTCATCGCCTCGATTATCGGGGCTTACTTTTATTATATCGAATTCCTTTTCTGGGGCGGCGCCGGTATTTTGATCGGTGGTGTCTGCGATACTTTTGATGGAAAAATCGCCCGGAAAACCGGCCGTTCCTCAAATTTTGGCGCGGTTTTCGACTCCAGTCTGGATCGCTATGCGGAATTCTTTATGTTTCTCGGCATTATGGGATACATGAACCGCTTTGATGAACCGCTTTATCAAATTACCACTGTGGTAGCCTTTCTTGCCCTGAACGGCTCTATTCTGGTCAGTTATGTGCGGGCGCGGGCAGAAGGTCTGGGATATGAGTGTAAAGTTGGGGTAATGCAGCGCGCGGAGCGAATCGTGTTAATCGGATTCAGTTCCCTGATTCATGAATATGCCCTGATTGCCGCCGTCTGGATTGTGGCAATTTTTGCCAATATTACCGCCATTCAGCGACTCATTCATGTTTGGCGCACGGAGCGGGAAGATTTAAGTAAAGAGCAGCAGATCAACCAGTAGTGTAACCTGGTTTTTAATCCCATTATTCTTTTGTAAGATAAAATGCCTTATTATAAGGCATTTTTTAATTCATGGCGATGCATCATCCGCCATGGGAAACGACTTAGAAAACGCAGAAAATAAGAAACCAACTGAAGGAGTGTGCTATGAAAGATGCACCGAAAGTCGAAGTTGCACCAGCCAAAGGACGGCTGGGAATCTTAATACCAGGGATGGGCGCAGTCGCTACAACATTCATTGCTGGCGTATTAGCAGTTCGTAAAGGTATTGGCAAGCCGATTGGGTCCCTCACGCAAATGGGCACCATCCGCCTCGGTAAAAGAACCGAAAACCGGGTGCCGATGATTAAGGATTTTGTACCGCTGAGCGGTCTGGATGATCTCCATTTTGGAGCCTGGGATATTTT
>JAUIFT010000034.1 GCA_030430345.1 Calditrichia bacterium
ATACGTCTAATCGCTATATTTTATTTCTTTTCGGTATTGCATTCTGACCAAATGCCCCATTTATTTTATTTGAAGTAAGACCATCGGGGAGTACGGAGGATTCCTGTAATATAATTATCCGGTACGCCGGAAAAAGCCTGACAAATGTCAGCGGCTGCGTTTTATTGTTTACTGAACAGTGTTTAGGATTAATTATACAATTATTATCATTATTAATGCTTCCAGGAGGAAATAATGCGAGAAATGCAACGATATCGGCAAAGTAAAGCTGGCCGGAGCGGAAAGTTCGGCTGGTTCTGCTTAGCCCTGTGTCTTATCGTTTCCGGTATGCTGCCGACAAAAATTCAAGCCCAGATTTACAGCGGCCCGGCTTCCGGCTCTATATCCGGTGGTGCAGTGGTAACGACCGGTGTGCTGGATGGAATGCCTGAGAACAATCTGCCGGTAGGTCAGCGGATACGTACTTTCCGTCCTTTTGCCGACAACTTTAATACTCCCTACATTAGCGATGCGCTTGATAACACTTTGCCTGCGGGGGAATTACGCAGTAACGAATTTTCGGCTTCCCCGAATGAGGGCAGCAATGTTCTGGAGCCGCCTTTTGTCCTTAGCGGTTTTCAGTCTTTCTCCTTTAACGGCGGTGTACCGCCGGATCCGATTATTGCCGCCGGTCCGGACCATATCATTGCCGCTGTGAATAGTGCGTTTCGTATTTATGACAAGGAAGGTAACTTAAGATATAATGTCGATGCCGATGCCTGGTTCAGCAATGTGCGTCCCTATACGGGGAGTTTCGATCCGATAGTGGTTTATGATCATATCGACGAGCGCTGGATCATTTGTTTCGATTTGCAGGATGGCTCATCTACCGGATATTGGCTGGTATCAGTTTCCGATGACTCCGATCCTATGGGCGAGTGGATGAACTTCTCTTTCCCGGCGCATTTGAACGGTTCTACCAATGCAGGCAACTGGGGAGATTATCAGAAGGTTGGATACGATCAGCAGGCGGTTTATCTCGCCGGCCGGCAATTCAACTTCGGGGGCAGTTTTGATTATTGTAAGCTGCGTATTGTCCCAAAGAGCGAGCTGTATGCCCATACCGGCGCCGCTGTAACCTACAAGGATTACTGGAATTTTCGTGACCCGAACAATCCGAGCGTTACGGTCGATGGCCCCCCCATGCCGGTCGCCAGCCTTGACTCTACGAATAACAATGAAATGTATCTGCTGGTAGATTCTCCTTACATCACCAGTAATTTTGCAACACTCTGGACCATTCAGAATCCGCTGGCAGCAAATCCTTCTGTTTCCGCGGTGAATATACCGACCACTGCCGTTGCTTTACCTCCGGATGCTGATCAGGCTGGTGACGATCCCCGGCTGGACAGTGGCCGGCGGGCTTACCGGAATCCGGTTTATCAAAATGGGAAAATATATGGCGCGACAGCTGTTGCTGGTGGTTTCGGTCTACAGTCTGCTTATGGCCGCTATATCGTTATTGATGCCGACACCCGCACATTGCTCAGCGACGTTTCATTTGGCGAGAACGATCATTACTATATGTATCCGGCAATTACACCGGATAAAGATGAAAATATCTACGTTACCTATACCCGTTCCGGTGATGACATCTTTGCCGGTGTCGCTCTGGCAGGAAGAAGAACCAGTGATCCGGCAGGTATCTCGCAGACAATTGTCCTCAAAGAAGGTGAAGGAGCATATATTCGGGCACCTGGTGGCGGCCGTAACCGTTGGGGAGATTACATGGGCATCGCCCAGGATCCGAAATACGGTAATGTTATTTGGGGATTTGTCGAGTGGGCCGGCACCGGTAATAGCTGGGAAACCTGGATTAGTTCCTTTACCTATGAATTCTACGGCGCCGGTGGTACCGTAAAAAATGCTAATAATGGCGATCCGATTGCTTTGGCGACTATCGAAATACCGGAATTAGGTCGCATTATTACTACCGGTGAAGATGGCGGATATTTGCTTGCCTCGCCGATTGATGGTGTCACTATGAATGTCAGCGCATTCGGTTATCAACCGCAATCATTTTCCCCAACCCTCGCTTTAAATGATACCAGTGATCTGGATATCAATCTGCAGCCGGAAACGGTGGTCAGTTTTAGCGGTACGGTCGTTGACGCGGCTACCGGTGGCGGCGTTGCTGCAGACCTGGAATTTTACGCGGATGGTGATCCCAGTGGCGGGCCTTACCAAATCGCTACCACTGACCCGGACGGTAATTTTAATATCAGCACTATCGTTGGCAGCTATCGGGTGGAGATCTACCCGCAGGCGCCCTACGCCTACACGATCTTTGACGACATTACCCTGTCCGGTGGTGGCCTGAATACAAATCTGGAAGTATCCCCGGCTTCCCTGATGCTTGTCGATGATGATGATGGCAGCACTCATGAAGTTTTTTACCGCGCCGCCCTGGACAATCAGGGATACACGTATCATTGGTGGGATGTCCAGGCAAATGGCAGCCCCACAGTCAGTGATCTGGAAGGCATTCCTTCCCGAAAGATTCTCTGGTATACCGGTGACAGCGATGGCAACTCCCTGAGCAGCGATGAAGCGGCTGAACTGGTAGCCCTGCTGAACAATGGCGGCAGGCTGCTATTGACCGGTCAGGATATTGTCGAAGAAAATTCCGGCAGTACCCTGATGAATCAGCTTGGATTATCTTATGTCAATAACTTTCTACCGGCGCTGGTAACCGGCACACCTGGTGGATTGGCTGATGGCTTTGTGCTAATCACCTCCGGCGGCGCAGCGAATAACCAGACATCGAAAGATGTGTTGTCAATTTCCGATACACTGACCACGAAAGCATTCCTGAATTATGGCGGTTCTTCGACGAATATCGCCGGCGCCGCCTATAGCAATGGCGCCAGCAAGGCTTTGGTGATGGGATTCGGTTGGGAAGGTATCAACAATGAGGAAGATCGGACAGAGCTGTTAGGCAAAATGGTTGCTTATCTCGACAGCGTTTCGGTTGGTATCGATGATCTTCTTTATCCTGCAACGCAGCCGAAGGATTTTACCCTGGCCCAAAATTTCCCAAATCCTTTCAATCCGGCGACCAGCATCGTTTTCCAACTGCCGCAGCAGGCAGAAGTTAGTCTGGTCATTTACAATACCCTGGGAGAGCGGGTGCGCACCCTGACCAGTCAATCTTATGCCGCTGGCACTCATCAGTTGACCTGGGATGGCAAAAATAATAACGGCAGCGAAGTTAGCTCCGGTATCTACTTCTATCGTCTTCATGCCAATAAACAATTTGTTGATATGAAAAAGATGGTATTGTTGAAGTAATTCATTTTTCTGAAGAAATGAACTCAGGGCTGTTTCTGTTTACAGGAACAGCCCTTTTTTATGCCTGCCTTCTCATCCGATTTTTAGCCGGAAATCGGTAAAATTTTCCTTTTCTTAACACATAATTCATGCTTTTCCGCAGCAGAAGGTAAACCGCTGTTTTTGATGAATGTAATGCCAGCAATCTTGCAAAACCTCTTTCCTGGCATTCTCGCGTGAAAAAAATCACTCAACTCAAATATTTTCCTTTACTTTTGAGAAAAAAAAATTATCTTTTATCTGGAGAGCTTTTATTTTCCTCTAATCAATATTCTCCATACACAACATTTTTTATAGTGAGCGCGAGAAATTTATCGTTTTCATACGCCTTATTCTTGACCTGGTTTTCATTATTGCCGAAAAATTATCGATGCCTCAGCCAAATGAAAACAGGTGTTCTTAGATATCCACCTCCGTCATTTGAGAACAGGGGATCATAATGTTTCTTGGGCCGGGAATTACATCAGAGGAACGCAATGCCACTTATTGCGTTAAACGATTGGCGCGTTGAGGCATAGATTGAATTATTAAAACAGCCGAAATTGATTTCTATCGCTTCAAAAATTGTAAGATTACTTAATTGTATAGATAAGGGAAGTTTTCATCTTTCTCACGAAGTTTTTCACCGCCAATACCAACTTTTTTGCAGGGACGCAGGAGATTGCTATGAGCCACCGGAAATATTACTGTTTTTTCCGCCGATTGCCCATTTTAATGGGAATGGCGTTGCTTCTGGCATTATGTATGCCAGTGCTGGCAGAAGATAGTAATGCCTACTTCAAGGCAGTTCAGCACTATGAAGCCGGTGAATATGCTGAGGCGCTGGCGGCCTTTCAGCAAGCTGAGCAAGATAGCGACGTTTTTGTAATCCGTAATCCCCAGGCACAGTTTAAAAAAGCATATTGCCTGTATCGTACCGGCCAGTATCCGGAGGCGTTGACTATTTTTCAATCGCCGGAGTTGGCCATCGAAGGTCTGGAAGATTACAGTGCTTTCCTCGGCATTCGTTGTCAGCTGGTAATGGGAGACAGCAGCGAGAGCATTACCCGGTTAAAAGCGTTGAAGGAAAAATATCCAAGCAGTGCACTGCGAATAACCGCCGATTCTCTGCTGGCAGAACTGTATTACAACCGGAAATCCTGGGGCCAGGCGGATGTATACTATCGTAAATTGTTGCGCTATCGAGGGTTTGATAAAGGGGACATCTACAGCCGTTTAATTAAAATCGCCCGTAACCTCAATGCATCGAAGACAGCAATTAGCCATAGCCTGAAGCTGCTTAATAAATATCCTTTTCACTCTGGCAGCAAAGAAGCCTATCGCTATGTGATGTCTCATTATAACAATAAACGCCTGACCACCCGTCGCCTGGATGAAGTGTTTCGCTATCTCGGAAAAACCGCCCAGTATCAGGAAATTGACAATCTTCTCGTGCACCAGGGGAAATATGACGGGGAAAGCGAACAGATTCGCTGGCTGAAGATCCGTAAGATGTATCTGCAAAAACAATACTGGAAAACCTTCCAGGCCTGCAATGCCCAGCGAAAAACCTTTCAGCAGATTAAATACCTTCGGGAAGTAGACATCCATATCTCCCGCTGTAATATGCGCCTGGGCTTTACGGATAAGGCCATTGCCGCTTACGATGTTTTTCAGCAGCGTTATCCGTCGGACCGGCTTGCCGCGGAAGTGCTTTGGGTAATCGCCTGGCTCTCAGAGGATAACGGAAATATTGAACAGGCCCGGAAATATTATCAGCGAATGATCCGCCTCTATCCCCGCTATGAGTTTGTGAAAGAGGCGCGTTTCCGTATTGGCTTGTCCTACTATCGTACCGAAGACTGGGACGCCGCCCGTAGTACCTGGATGAAACATCTCGCGACCGAACGGGAAGACGACTGGCAGACGCGGTATACATTTTGGGTGGCAAAAACATATCTCGCCCAGGACAGTTTGAATCACTACCTGCGTTACCTGAACGATATTACCGATGAGCCATTTGACAGCTATTACAACCTGAAAGCGTTTCTGCTCACCCGTAATGGCGGGGAAATCCGGCAGTTTGTCGATTCACTGCTTTGGGAGATGCATCATAAGCAAACCAGCTATCTGCCCCGCTATCTGGAATATTTCCAGCGGCCGTTGCTGGTGCAGGATCTGTTAGGCGACCATTATGCCCAGCGTGAACTCCGTTCATTAGCCGGAAATATGAAAAAAGCCGATTGGGAGATGACCTTTGCCCTCGGGGAAGTAAACGAGCGTATGCAGAACTATGGCCGGGCGTACCGCCTTTACCGGAAAGTTTTTCTGGAGAATTTTGTCGCCAGTGACTGGCAGGAATGGATGTTCCTTTTTAAGTATCTTTATCCCTTCCATTTCAATCAGGAGGTAAACGATTATGCCCGTAAATGGAATATTACTCCGGCGAGCATCTGGGCGGTAATGAAGAAAGAAAGTGCTTTTGAGGCGCAGATCATGTCCTACGCGAATGCCTATGGACTGATGCAAATAATTCCCCCAACCGCCGACCGGCTTTCCGGCAGCCTGGGATTACCGTTTGAGGACGTCAAACGGTTGTACGAACCGGACTTCAATATTCAGCTGGGCAGTTTTTACCTGTCGGAATTGCTGAAACGGTATGATGGCAACCTCTACCATGCACTGGCGGCTTATAATGCCGGTGAGCACCGGGTGGATCGCTGGAAAAAGCGCCTGTCCAACGAAGATGATGATTTCTTTATGGAAGATATCGAATTTGAACAAACCCGAAAATATGTTCGGGGCGTTATGAAATATTACTGGACCTATCATCTGTTGATTCATCCCTATACGATGCCGGAAAACTATAGCTCGTTTCCAGATAAAGTGGCCCGGGAACCCTGGTTGAATCAGGCGGAAAAATTTGAATAAACGGAGTAAATGACAGAGACATGCAATTGCGAAACACTATCTATTGCTGGCTGATTTTCCTGCTAGGCATCTTTTGGTCAGCAGCGCTGTCTGGGCAGTATTATGAAAATACAAAACTGCCCCATCGGGAAGCGCTTGCTAAAGAGATCGTCTTCTGGAAAAAAATCTTCGCTAAAGTTTCCCGGGATGAATACCTCATCCATGATACGCATGATCTCGGCATCATTTATAAAACCGTCACCTTTGACAGTAGTGTCTCTGCGCGGGCGCGCTCCAAATCTTTAAAAGCGATTAAGGAAGAAGTTGCCGGTTTACTGAAAACTTTCCACAAAAAGCAATTCAAGGAAGCGGATTTAACGCCCTGGGAATTAAGTGTATATCAGCAGTTTAGCGGCATTTCCGGCAAAGATAAATTCCTGACAGCCGCAAAACGGGTACGTGCCCAGCAGGGCATTAAGGAAAATTTTATGGCCGGTGTGCAGCGCTCCTTTTCATATTTGCCGCATATCAAAAAAATATTTCAGGAATTGGGCGTGCCAAAGCAGTTAGTTTATCTGCCCCATGTGGAATCTTCTTTTAATCCCCGGGCAGTGTCCCATGTCGGTGCGGCGGGAATGTGGCAGTTTATGCGCAGCACGGGCCGCCAGTATATGAAAGTAAACCGGGTAAGCGATGATCGATTCGACCCGTTAATTTCTACTCGTTCCGCGGCTCGCCTGCTTAAATACAATTACAGTCAATTGAAAGACTGGGCACTGGCCATTACCGCATATAATCACGGGCTCGGCAGTATGCGCAAAGCGAAGCGCCGCTACAGTAATTACATGACGATCCGGGAAAGATATCTGCGCCGCAGTTTTGGTTTTGCCTCAAAGAATTTTTATCCGGAATTTTTAGCGGTTATCGATATATCGGATAGCCTCGATCATTATTTCCCCAATATTGAGCAGGATGAGATATTGACCTTTCAGGAAGTGACTTTACTGAAAGCGGTAAATCTAAGGCGTTTTGCCAAACAGTTTAAGGTGAATATTGACACTCTGAAAAAACTGAATCCGCGCTTCCGGAAGCAAGTATGGCGCGGGCAAAGAAGTGTGCCGGCAAAATACAGTTTACGGCTGCCGGTAAACAGCGATGCCCGGGCGATTATCGCAGCGCTGGGCGCTTCCGGTGATGCCCTGCAGGATGTGCGGCTGGCGCAAAAAGCGGTTGGGCAAAAGTCTTTGGTTGTGACCAATCTCGGAGAGTTTTTCCAGCGCCGGGAGCGTTTAAAAAATATGTTTGCAAATGCCCGCTCCGGTGTCGCAAATGATGACGCTGGCCGCCGTCGTATATTGCCGGCATTACTTGCCTTAAATGATACTGCACCGGTAAATCCGCAACGTATCAAAAAGAGCACGGTAGAAAGTTCAAACGAATTATTAGCCAGTGCCAACAACAGCGGCTTAAACATCGCGCAGCTTAAACCAGGAGCTGACAATTTGGCCGCCGCCGGTGATGCTAATATTGCCACTTTGATATCGGAACAAGGAAAAGAAATTGCAGCAGTATTGCAGAAACCTGCCAATGAAAAAACAGTACCGCTGACCAATAATACCGGACGGGTAGCGCTTTCCAGCATAAAACCGGGGATCGAAGCGGACGCCTCCGCGGCACCATTCCTGAGTCTTACGGAAAATAGCCGCCTGGAGACAGAGCCGCTAAACAGCCTGATTGGAATAGAAGGGGTTGTAAGCCGGGACAGAATTGATTTACCGAAGCCGGGCGTGGAAATTATCGCGGAAAAATTTATTGTCCGGTCTGGCAGCAGAGAACTTGACGTAGATAATACCCTTGCCTGGTCACCGCCGGTTGTTGCAGAAAAATCCGGCAACAATACAACGCTCGCAAATACTGGCACTACGGAATTGCAAAATGATAATCCTGCGGGAAATACAAGCTTGCTAGCCGGCACTTCCCGCGGACCGGCGAATGCCCCTGCCCTGAATGAAAATACTAATCTTTCCCAGCTTTCCAATGACGGTCGGGCAACGGCCGGTGAATACCCGCTGGCATACTCGGAGATGGAAAGAGGGCGCCTGGCTTTACGGAAACCGGGCGTGGCTTCTACCGTTGCCGAAAATAATCTCGGGCTGGCGGGATTGAGTAGCGAGGCTTCGGAAACCATCGCCCAAACCGAAAAACCAGCCGAGGCAAATGAGGCGGTGTATGACAATTATACGGCCGCGCAAAGCGAAGACCTTTACGCCATGCTTTCCGCCTGGAAAGTGGTTTATGAAAGCAGGGAACTGTCCGCTCAGGAACTGTTTAACCTCTTAAAATCGCGATTGATGATTCGCGATAATGCCATTACCGTTTACCCCCAGGAAACGCTGGGACATTTCAGCGACTGGCTGAATCTAAATACCCAAAGCCTGCGCCGCTTGAATAATATTTCCCGGGGAGAGCCAATAAAAACCGGGGAACGGCTTCGCCTGGATTTTTCCAGGGTTGCCCCGATGACCTTCCTGGAAAAACGGCTGGCATTTCATATCAAGTCCATCCAGCGGATGTTAAAAGGGAAATCGATGCTGCGTTTGGAAAACTATACGATCAAGTCCGGCGAAAACCTTTGGGATCTTGCTCATAAAAGATATAAATTCCCTGTAAACCTTTTGCTTTATTTCAATGATTTAGATAAATTAGGACGGCTGTATCCAGGTGATGTGATCAAAGTGCCCGTTATATATAACTAGTCAAAAGAAGGAGAGCCTAATGAAGGTCAAAGAAAAGATGGAAGGGGATATCGCCGTCCTGAGCGTAACCGGAAATATGATGGGGGGGCCGGAGTCTACCGTTTTACATGATAAAGTGAAAAGCCTGATTGCTGAAGGTTTACACAATGTCGTTATCGATATCAAAGGCGTAAAATGGATGAATAGTTCCGGGCTCGGTATTCTGATGGCTTGTATGAGCTCTTTACAGGCAGCTGGCGGTAAATTGAAACTGGCTAGTGTTGCGGATAAAGTAAAAAGCATTTTAATGGTAACCAAATTAATCGAACTTTTCGAAACCTACGAAAATGCTGACAGGGCTGTCGCAAAGTTTATTGAAGAAGAAAAACACGGCTAATTTAGACCATTCGTATTTTCCTGAACAAAGCTCCCTCTGGGGAGCTTTGTTGTTATGACGCTCTCCTGTCTGGCAAATATTTTTTCCCAATGAATTTGCCTTATTCGAATATATCTTTTAAGCAGTACGTGCTGCAGAAATTTAAAAACTTGATGTAATGGTATTCGTTGCACAATTAAAGTCTCCCCGCAAGACTGACGATGGTAATATTACAGGCGTTTATTGCGGTATGAGTTGTAATGGCCGGGAGTTTATTTAGAATGGATATGAAATCGCTGCAAAACAAGTGTGCAACCCTCGAGAAAACCCTCCAGCAAAAAGAAAAAGAACTTTATTCCATCCAGCGAATTGGTAAAGCGCTTAGTTCCACACTGCAATTGGATGAACTGCTGAAATTAATTATTCAGGAAATAACCGTTCTGATGGATGCGGAACGCAGCACCCTTTTTATTGTCGATTATGAAAAGCAGGAAATCTGGTCAAAAATTGCCCTTGATGCAGAGGTAAAAGAAATTCGCCTGCCGATTGGGAAGGGGATTTCCGGATTTGTCGCGGAAACCGGCGATTCCATCAATATTCCCGATGCTTATAATGATGACCGGTTTGACGCCAGCACCGATAAACGCACCGGTTATCGCACCCGTTCGATTCTCTGTATGCCGGTCTGGGAACCGCTGACCAATCAGGATAGCCGGAAGACGATCGGTGTTATCCAGGTGTTGAACAAGCGGGATGGTGTCTTTACCGAGGAAGACGAAGCCTTGCTGGAAACCCTCGCCTCGCAGGTAGCTATCTCTATTGCAAATGCCCGCCTCTATCACCGCTTGGAAAAAAAATATCGTGAAATGGATTTGCTCTACGACTTTGAGCAATTGCTCAGTACCGTTCAGGATTTTCCGGTGATGCTCAATGATTTGATGAAACAAACCATTTCTCACCTGAAAGCCAGTTGGGTACTGGGATATTTTCCCCACGAAGGGCAGTACATTTTTATTGGCGTCGGTCAGCAGGGGGCACTCTATTACGAAAAAGCCGCATCGGTGTCTCTCGGCTGGATGCAATTTGTGCAAGCACCCTCGCTGGAAGCGTTGGCTGCAGGCTGGCAGGATTACCGGGAATATTTTAGAATCCAGGAAGATCTGGAAATAGAAGGTGGCGCAACCCTGTTCTCCCGCATTAAGATAGATGATGAAAACGAAGGATTACTGGTCGCAATTGATGTCAATCTCGGTCGTATGCAGGGGTTTAGCGATGAAAAAATGATGTTGGAACTGGTTGCTCAGAAAATCTCCCGTGCCCGCGAATTACATCACCTTCGCGAAAGTTTGCTAAAACGGGAACGCCTTTCCGCTATCGGCCAACTGATGAGTACTGTTGTGCATGATATCCGTGGCCCGGTAAATACAATTTACGGCTTCGTTGATTTAATGGAAGACACTACTACCAGCGATGATGAACGTGCCGATTATGCCGGCATTATCCGTGATGAGATTAAAGCGACGATGAACATGATTACCGAGGTGCTGGATTTTGCAAAAGGAAAGACTAGCATTCTCCCCCGTAAAACCGGCGTTAAGAATGTGGTGAATCGTTTCCGGCCCCGCCTGGAGCAAATGTGCCAGAAAACCGATACCAATCTGAACATCAAAATTGACAGCAATCAA
>JAUIFT010000035.1 GCA_030430345.1 Calditrichia bacterium
ATGTCCATAATAACATCGGGGACCTTGTCTTAAAGCTAACCGCACCTAATGGCGAACAAATTACCATTATGGATCGCCCCGGTTATCCCGCCAGCAGCAGTGGTAGTCCGGGGAACGGGCCGAGAATTTTTCTGGACGATAATGCCGATGTTAGTATCGACACGGTTGAAGTTGGCAATACCACAACGCTCACCGGCACATACCGCCCAGATCCCGATTTACTCAGTAATTTTAACGGAGTTTCCTATGGTGGTGAATGGGTGCTTAACATCAGTGATCATCGTCAGGGCATTCTCGGGGTTATTCAGGAATGGGGCATCTATGCGGCTGTTACCACAACCACGGCAATTGATGACCGGGAAATCGTAGAAATTCCCCAACAATACCGCCTTTTCCAGAATTATCCCAATCCCTTTAATCCGGAAACGACCATTCGTTATGACTTGCCGGCAGCAGGAACAGTATCGCTGACAATCTACAATGTGCTTGGTCAGCAGGTGCGGCAATTGGTTAATGCGAATCAGGCCGGCGGCAGTTATTCGGTAGTGTGGGATGGTCAAAATGCATTTGGAGCGAAAGCGGCGAGTGGTATCTATTTCTATCGCCTGGTGGTAGAAAATGCAACTGACGGCGAACAATTTAACCAGATGCACAAAATGCTATTGCTCAAATAATGACTGTGCAAGGAAGTATAATATTGCAAAAGCTGCCCGCGAAAAACGCAAAACATGCGAATTAATTTCGCTTTTTCTAAAAGAGCTTTCCCTTTTTAGTGTTTCGTGTATTTCGCGGGCAGTTTATTTATCGGTTTTTGAATACTATAAATAACTCTTGATCAAAAGTAACGACTGACTAAGGTATCCACTGCCAAAAAGATTCAAATGATTCAGTACGTGATACAGCTTATATAAGTTTTCCCGGTATTCATATCCTGCCGGCAGCGGCCAGGCGTCGTTATAGGCGCGATAAAATTCTTCCGCAAATCCGCCAAACAAGCGGGTCATTGCTAAATCTGCTTCGCGATGGCCGTAGTACACTGCCGGGTCGATAATACATGCTTCGCCTTCTTCATCAACCAGAAAATTGCCGCTCCATAAATCGCCATGCAATAACGCCGGGGTTTCTTCGCTATCTCCAATAATATCCGCGATTTTTCCTTCCAGTTTGGCGAAGGGTTGCTGGAGCTCTCCCCCATACCCTCTTTTTTCCGCAAAATAATATTGGGGCAGTAAGCGGTTCTCCCAATAGAATCGCCCCCAGTTTCTAGCCGCTTCCATCGATGGCCGATTTAGCTGTGGTGTAGCGCCAATAAAATTATCTTCCGAAAAGCCATAAGTTTCCGCGCTGTAGCGATGCATGGCCGCAAACTTCTCCCCAAACGACCGGAAAAAATTTCTCCCCGGTCTTCCCGGTGGAATATATTCCAGCAACAACCAATGTGCTGTTGCTTTATATACAGCTGGAATACGTAAGGCATTTGCTTTCGCCAATTCCTGCAAGCCATTGGCTTCTTTTGCAAACATAGCAACATCATCGGCACCGCTTTTCAGAAAGTATTTTTTCCGGGAAGCAGTCACCAGCAGATAGGTCTGGGCAATGCAGCCGCCGGAAAGGGAGCGGGAATCGACAATCTCTTCTCCAAGATGCGTTGCAACATCCTCAAAAAGGTTCATTTACAACTCTTTCCGGAGTTTCTCCAATAATCCGCCACAGGCATCTTCCAATATGTCCAAAACTTCTTCAAAACCCTGGTCGCCACCATAATAAGGGTCCGGTACGAAAGTGGCTTTTTTTGTCCGGCAAAAATCGGTCATCATGTAAATCTTATCGCGATAATTTTGTAACCGGTCTAAAGCACGAATATCGCGATGATTACTATCGTCCATTGCTAGAATCATATCAAATTTTTCAAAATCTTCTGCCGGATTAATCTGCCGGGAACGGCTGTTTAGTTCATATCCCCGTCTTTCCGCCGCTTTTCGCATCCGATAATCGGCTGGTTCACCAGAATGATAACCGATGGTTCCGGCGGAGTCACACCAAATCTGATCGTCTAATCCTTCCTTTTTCAGAAGCGCTTGCATCACCCCTTCCGCAGCAGGGGACCGGCAAATATTTCCCAGACATACAAACAAAATCTTTTTCATTCGATTTTCCTTATTCAAATTAATAATTGAAGAAGCGGTATTTCATTGTGATAGTTACGGGGCTAAAATCTAATGACGCGATGGATAAACTCAAAAGGATTATTTCCGGGAATATGCAGCCATCTCCCCTGAAGCATTTCTGCTTTCTGACCTTTTCATGCCGTTATAAGCCACAAATATGTATAATATTTGCCCAAATTGACCGCCATCAACAATGCTTTTCAAAACAAGAATTACATCTATAAACGATTGTATTAAATAGACTTAAAAACATATATATGTTTTTGGCAAGGTTTCTGCTTTAATCAAGAGTGAAGCAGCCACCAGATGGCGACTTACCGATCTTATCACAAGTAAATTCGAAGACAACAGGGTTGTTGTTATCAATCAAAATTGTATCCCAATATCAATCGGTGATCATCCGAGTTTATTGGTTTGATAGTTTTCAATCAGGAAAATTATTCAAACGTTTTTTTGATTAATTATTTCAAGGAGGAAATCAGATGGTATCCTTTTCAATCTCTCGAATTAAAGGTTTATTAGTAAAGAAGCAGGAAGTAATCAAAGAAGTTACCATGGTAACTTATGATTACGTTTTGTATGACAGCATTTCTAAAATTAACGGCAGCGGCAAATATCTCTCTCGCAACAGTGAGCAGAATCTGGAAAGCCGGATCAAAAAAGAATTACTGGCACACTGGCCGGATGCCCGGAATATTACCGTTACTATTCGGGAAATTAACAAAGAGCAGCACCTGGTAGAAGTATAAACATTTGCAATGCTTATCCCGGTTTCAGAATCATCTGAGCAACCCCCTCTTGGGTAAAAACGATTATGCGCACACCGCTATTGCCAGCCGATACCTCCTTTGGAGCGCCCGGTGTGCATCGAATAAATTTGCATGATGACGTCTGCTCAGGCATTTACTGTCCGCCGCCATATTCTTAATGAACAATTTAGTTGAGTTTTTCTGAATTCTTCCCGGAAATGATTTCTCCGGAAACTCCGGAATTCATTCATTAATTTCTCCCCTTTATAAATTCTCCGGAATGTTGTAATTTATCCTGATTTTCTGTTGCAGCAATATTGTTGTGTATATGCCCAAATATGCCGTGGGCAATAATTGAACTCAGGAACCCGCTATACCGCGAAACGGGAGAACCTTTCAATGCATGATTTATTCAGCACCCCCTGGGCGAATGCATGGGAAAAAGCCCTCAATAACAACGCTATCTATCGAAATGCTGCTGAGAAATGGGAATGGCCGGTTATTCTCGAAATCGAAGATCTCCCCACCGAAAGCAAAGGGTTGCATTCCCAACTCTATCTCGATCTCTGGCGAGGCCAATGCCGTTCGGTGCGCCCGGCCGAACCGGAAGACAACAATAGTGCAGCCTATATCATCTCCGCGCCGCTAAACGTCTGGCGCCCGGTTCTTGATGGGCATAGCGACCCCATGATGGCTTTAATGCGCGGCAAACTGAAGCTGGTTAAGGGAAAGATGTTCAAACTGGCACGCTACAGTAACGCCGCCAAACAAATGGTTCTTTCCGCCAGAGAAGTACCGACACGCTTTCCCGGGGAAGATAGCGAAACGGCTGTTCCGGCGGCGGCCAACGGCACCCAGTCTGCAGAAATCGCCACGAAACGGGAATCGTTTGTCACCACCAGCGGGAAAGGCTTGAATAACAACAGTTTTCCCATGCGCCTCTATCATAAAGCGAAACGCTTGGGTATCTGGAATCCCCAGGACATTAATATCGATCAGGACAAACAGGATTGGCAAAAGCTGACAGCGCTGGAGAAAGAAGTCATTCTCCATCTCACCTCCCTATTCCAGGCCGGGGAAGAGTCGGTCACCCAGGACATTCTCCCTTTGCTGATGGTCCTTGCCCGGGAAGGCCGTCTGGAAGAAGAAATTTACTTAACAACCTTCCTTTGGGAAGAAGCAAAACACGTTGAATTTTTTCATCGCTACTTAAGTGAGGTCATCACGGAAACCGGCGATATCAGTCGTTTTCATGGACCAAACTATCGACGCATTTTTTATGAACTGCTACCGGAAGCAATGAACGCCCTGTTGGAGGATCCATCCCCGGCGGCGCAAATTCGCGCGTCCGTTACTTACAACATGATTGTCGAAGGCACCCTCGCGGAAACCGGCTACCACGCCTATTACACCATGCTGGAGCGAAACGACATTATGCCGGGCATGCGGGAAGGCATCACTTATTTAAAACGGGATGAATCGCGTCATATTGCTTACGGCATTTATTTGCTTTCCCGCCTGGTAAATAGCGATCCGTCACTGTGGCAGGTGCTGGAAAACCGCATGGAGGTGATGATGAATTATGCCCTGGCGAATATTAACGAGCTTTTTGATGCCTATCCGGAAATGCCTTTTGGCTTATCCCTGGCAGATTTTGTCGACTATGCCACCAATCAGTTTAACAAGCGAATGGACCGAATTGAACGGGCGATTTCCACACCGATGGACAAAATTGCCAATGAATTGGAAAGCGATTGAGGATCATTGATGAAAAGTAAATTATTACGCTGGGGGCTGATTTTAGCAGGGCTATTGCTCTTCCTGGCACTCTTGATTCGCTTCACCACATTTCACCCGGCTGATGTGCAGCAGGAAGCAATTATCGGTGCGGAAAATGCACCGCTGATGCAGCCCGGCGATACTATAAAGGTCATGAGTTTCAACGTGCAGTATATGGCCAGCAAGAACTACGTTTTCTGGTATGATATGCCCGACGAAAGCGGCCCGGACAGCAAACCATCGAAAGCCCATGTGCTGGAAACGATTGAAGCGGTCGCCCGGGTGATTCGCGCGGAAGCGCCGGATGTCATACTTTTGCAGGAAATGCATGAAGACGCCGTCCGCACATATCATATCGATCAACTGGCGGCAGTGCTGGAATTACTACCCGCAGAATATCGCTGCCATTCCTCGGCTTTCTACTGGAAAGCGGACTTTGTGCCCCATCCGAAAATTCTCGGCTCTGTCGGGATGAAGCTCAGCACGATTTCCAAATATAAGATGGATCAGTCAACCCGCTATCAGCTTCCCTTGTTTCCCAAAGATATTATTTCCGCGCAATTCTATTTAAAACGGGCAATTCTGGAAACCCGCTTCCCAGTAGCGGACGGCAGCAGTTTTTATGCGCTGAACACCCATCTTGATACATTTGCCCATGGCCAGGACTTAATGCAAAGGCAGGTCGAAATGGTCGATGATGTCGTCAGTAAACTGGAAAATGCGGGTCATGCCTGGGTTATTGGCGGTGATTTTAACATCCTGCCTCCGGACCAGGATCCGGCGACGATGCCGGAATACCTGCGGGCCTATCATCGTCCGAAAACCGAGCTCTCCCTGCTTTATGATAAATACCCGGCAGTGCCGGCGAAGTCCGATTACCAGGGCGCGGAATATGCCCGGTGGCATACGCATTTAGCCAACCATCCCCGGGTTACCGAGCCGGACAAAATCATTGATTATTTTTTCTACTCCCCCGGACTGCCCTTACATGAAAGCTATGTGCGGCAGCATGATACTCAGGATATTTCCGATCATCTCCCGATAATTGCAACTTTCGTGTTACCCGGAAATTAATAACGATTTCTGCATAGTGGAAAATAAAGCGCACATGGAAACGACTCCTCAAAATGACACCGGCCGCATCGTTAAACTGCTGCTGAAACATGCCAGGGATGCTTTTCTCGACGACAGCCGCATCGATAGCCAATGGCAGTCATTAAACTACACGGAAAGACCGGACTTAAACAAAGCAATTACAGAATATGCAGCATTTACTGCGTTTCTTAAAAACGCCGGTGCAGAACTTCATTTTATGCCTCCCGGCGACGATACCGGGCTGGATTCTATCTATGTCCGCGATGCGGTCGTTGCTGCGCAAAGCGGCATCATTCTCTGCCGGATGGGCAAAGCGGTGCGCAGGGGAGAAGCGGCAGCACAGGCCGCCTATTACCGGAAAATCGGCATCCCGATTCTTGGCACCATCGAAGCGCCAGGCACCCTGGAAGGGGGCGATGTCGCCTGGCTGGATAAGCGCACAGTCGCCGTTGGCCGGGGCTATCGCACTAATGATGCCGGCATCCGCCAATTACGGGCATTGCTTGGGGATTCGATTGACGAGTTAATTGAAGTAGCTCTCCCCCATTTCCGCGGTCCGGAAGACGTCTTCCACCTGATGTCTATTTTTAGCCCGGTCGATCGGGATCTCGCCGTGGTTTACTCGCCGCTAATGCCGGTCCCCTTCCGGGAAACTTTGCTGCAGCGGGGATACCGTCTGGTTGAAGTCCCGGAGGCTGAGTATGATTCCATGGGATGCAACGTACTCGCTATGGCTCCCAGTGAATGCCTGATGCTGGAAGGCAATCCGCAAACCCGCGATGCTTTGCTCGCCGCCGGTTGCACCGTGCATGAATATCAGGGCAACGAAATTAGCAGGAAAGGCTGTGGCGGACCCACTTGCCTCACCCGTCCCCTGCTTCGTGTAGATGAATAATTGCAGTTAAATCATTCCGGTAAAATTTTTATGGCTGAAAAACAGGATGTCATTCTCACCGTCGGTAGTGGCTCTGCGGAAACGGTGCTCACTTCGGAGCATCCGATCCGAATCGGCCAGAAGCATATTACCCGCCGCCATGAACTACTCGGGGGCAGCGGACTCAATTTCTCTTTTCGCCTGATCCATGCCGGTTTTCCGGCCCTTCCCTGCCTTTCCATCGGTGAAGACCGCACCGGGCATATCATCCGGGAAACGTTTCTGCAATCCCTGAAAACCACGCAACCAAACCGCCAGTTCATTGAGAGAATTGAATCAGAGCAATTCTTCTGCCCGGGGCTGGCCACCGCGCATACCACTATCGTTGTTTCCCGGGATACCCGCAGCATTTTTACCGAAAAGATGCAAAACGCCGGCATGTTTCGGGAACACTTTTACCGGCAAATTGAACAACTTTCCGCAGATCCGGCGATCAACATTCGGGCCGTGCTTATCGGGCACATTTATGCCGATCATCCGATGAATAATCCGGAAAACCCCGGAGAGATTACCCGCTTTCTCATTGATGAGTTTAGTGAAAAAGCCCTGGTATATGTAAATCCCGGCCTCAGTCAATTTATTTCCGGTGCCTCTTTTTGGGAAAGTTACCTGCCCCAAATGGGTGTCTTTCAGGTTTCTCTCAGCGAAATCCGCCAGTTTTTTGAAGCAACCCCGGATGTCAATAGCCTGGAGGATATCCTGCATTGGCTGGCCGCCCGCCATATTACCGCGGTTATCACGCTCGATAAATTTGGGGCCATCGGCACTTTTCAGGACGGTTCCGACGGATTGATCTTCGCCTGGCCGTTTGAGCTGGAGAATATCATCGATTCGACCGGTGCAGGGGATGCATTCGCTGCCGGATTTACCGCGACACTTTATCAACAGCAGTCAATAGACTTTTCAGCTTTTCGTGCAGCGATTCAAACCGCGACAATTTGGGGCGCTTATGCCTGCACAACGCTCGGGGGCGCACAGGATTGCCCGGACCGTCAAACGCTGGAAAATTTTGCCAAAGAGATCAATGCGTTCGACAGTGAAAACATCGAGATCAAAAGCACTCATGATGCGGACTTGATTCTACGCTTGTTGGATAAAGCTTATTAACGAAAGTTCAGAGTTCAGAGTTCAGAGTTTTTGGCTATTTGATCATTTGCCAATTCCTAAAACTTTGAACTTTAAACTTTGAACTCTGAACTTCCCTGTATTATTTTTCTTCCCGATGAAGATTACAACCGACATATTTATCCTGACCGGAGAATGGCAGGATCTTAAACGCGATCATTTACTCCGCTACTACGGCCTGTCGAAAAAATATGGCTGCATCGAAATTATTGTCGACAAGCAACGGCCCCTTTTTTTCATTCCCCGCGCCGCGAATTTCCCGGAAGTTTCTGTGCAGGCGACCCGGAAGTCTGTTGCTTTAAAAGGCATGAACGGCGAAGACGTCGATGCCCTTTATTTCCCCACGCAAAAGACCTTACGTCATGCCGCAGCGATCGCCAATGCTTCCGGCATCACTACTTATGAAGCGGATATTAAACCGGAACGGCGCTACCTGATGGAACGGTTTATTAATGCCCAGGCACGCGTTTCCGGAAAAGCGGTAAAAAAGGGACGTCTGCTTTCCATGCGCAATCCGAAAATTGTCCCCTGCGAAGTGACGCCTTCTTTTAAAGTTCTCTCCCTGGACATTGAAACCGGCGTAGAAAGCGGTTTACTCTACTCCATCGCCGTTCACCTTACCGGCGCTACCGCTGAAGAAAAAAAGGTCTTTATGTTGTCCGATCGCTTTCATGCCGATCCGGAAGCGAACCTGTTTTATTATCCCAATGAAAAAGAATTACTCAGCCATTTTTTTCAATGGCTGGCCGCCGCGGATCCGAACATCATTATTGGCTGGCATGTGATTGGGTTCGACCTGATGTTCCTGGAAAAAAAATGTCATGATCTGAACATTCCATTCAACCTGTCCGTCAATGATCGTTCCCCCTTCCTGCGCAAGAAAGAGCGCTTCGGCAACTATGCTGCGGATATTTCCGGCCGTATCGTTATTGATGGCCCCGCCGCACTGCGCGGGGCGTTTTACAGTTTCCCGGACTTTAAACTGGAAACCGTCGCTCAGCAGTTGCTCGGTAAAGGAAAACTTATTCAATCTGACGAAGAAAAGATCGCGGAAATAGACCGCCTCTTCCGCGAAGACAAACCCGGGCTGGCACGCTACAACCTGGAAGATTGTATTTTGGTCACCGAAATATTCCGGAAGACCGGCCTGATCGACCTCTATGTCCGCCGCTCACAGATCTCCGGCTTGCTGCTGAACCAGGTCGGGATGTCCGTCGCCGCCTTTGATTATTTTTACCTGCCCGCCCTGCATCGCAAAGGATTTGTTGCGCCCAATGTTGATGATGTCGTTCCACAGGGCCATGCCGCCGGCGGATACGTCATGGATCCGGTTCCCGGTATTTACGAACATGTGGCGGTACTGGATTTTAAGAGCCTGTATCCATCGATCATCCAGTCCTTCAAAATCGATCCGCTTTCCCTGATGCAGAAAGATATCGATCCGCTGAAAACGCCGACCGGTCACCAGTTTTCCGCTACGGAGCACATCCTCCCCGCGTTTATCGATAAGCTGATGGCCTTACGTGGCGAGGCCAAGGCCGCGAAAGACGGGCCGCTCTCCCAGGCGATCAAGATTCTGATGAATAGCTTCTACGGCGTGATGGGCACCTACGGCTGCCGCTTCTATCATCCCGCATTGCCTTCGGCGATTACCGGCACCGGACAATGGCTGCTAAAGGGCTGCCGCACGTTTCTGGAAGCGCAGGGCTACCGGGTATTGTATGGCGATACCGATTCCGTCTTCGTGCAGCTAAAGGCCGATGATATTGATCACCCGGAAGCACAAGGGAAAGCACTCGCTGAAAAGCTGAATGACCATTGGGAAGAAACCCTTAGCGAAATGGGCGTCACCTCATTTCTGGAAATGGAATACGAAAAATATTATCGCAAATTTGTATTACCCCTTGCGCGGGGACGAAATGGCGGGGCACGAAAGCGCTATACCGGGATGATCGATAATGCTGGCAAAATCAAGCTGGAATTTGTTGGTATGGAATATGTTCGCTCGGACTGGACCTTGCTGGCCAGAGAATTTCAGCATGAACTCTACCGGCGCATTCTTAGCGGGGAGCCGATCAAAAAATGGATGAACGCGCTCGTAAAATCGGTCACCAGCGGACAACTGGATGACAAGCTGATTTACCGGAAACATCTCCGCAAAGCTGCCTCGGAATATACGAAAAATATTTCGCCCCAGGTGAAAGCCGCCCGGATGTTAAAAAAACCAACCCGGGATGTACAATACCTAATTACCAAGCAAGGCCCGGTGCCGGTGCAGCTCAATCCCACCAATATCGATTATCAACATTATATCGATAAACAACTTAAGCCCCTGGCAGATTCCATCCTTGGTCTGCTTGGCACCTCGTTTGATGATCTGGTTGGCCCGCAACAGCTGAATCTTTTTCACGATCATTAATCAACTATAGAGACTGGCCTTTTGTATTTTCAGAATATTATTATCTTTCCGGCAACCTTCCCTTCTTAATTGAGTAAAACCTATCGATCAGGCAACACCAGGCAATTCCAATTCCGTCTGGCAAATATCCAGTGACTGCGATTGAGGCATCTATGCGAAATTTTTACAGCACTTTTTTTCTGCTCCTTTTATTTCTACTTCCAATCAATCTCTTTGCTCAAAATATCCTCGATGGCATTATTCGAAATACGCAGACCGGCGAGCCTCTACCAGCCGCCAATATCCAGGTCGAAAACACCTACGATGGCACCATTACCAACAATGATGGTGAGTTTATCCTGCAGGTGGATCAGCTCCCGGTAACCCTGGTCATCAGCTATATTGGCTATGCAACGGAAAGAACAACTGTCACATCCTCCGGGTTTCATGAGATTTTTATGACGCCGGTCGTGTACGAGCTTGATGCGATCCTGGTTACGGACGAAGACCCGGCGGTAAATATTATGCGAAAAGTGATCGAAAAGAAGCAAGAGTGGCGGTCCGCGCTGCAAACCTACCGCGCAGATGCCTATACCCGGGTTATGCTGGAGAATGATAGCGGGATTGTTTCCATTAGTGAAACAAGGTCGGAAGCGTTCTGGGACCATGAAAAAGGCCCGCGGGAAGTGATCAAAAACCGCCGGCAAACCAAAAATGTCCGGGAAGAGAACAATTTCGCCGGTGCCAGCTATATTGCCAACTTTTATGATGACGACATCGAAATGCTTGGCTTCCGGATGGTCGGC
>JAUIFT010000036.1 GCA_030430345.1 Calditrichia bacterium
CTGGTGCGTTCGACCGGATCAGGGGTGATAACGCCGAGCAAGGCGGAATAAGGAATATTAATCGCTGTGTAGGCCATCATCAGCAAAATGAAGGTAGCGTAGGCATAAGTCAGCTTTCCGGAATCACTTAAATCCGGCGTTGTAAAGGCCAACACTCCGACAATCGCCAGCGGGATCGAGCACCAGAGCAAATACGGGCGGAATTTCCCCCACCGTGTTTCCGTCCGGTCGGCAATAATTCCCATGAGCGGATCGTTAACGCCATCCCAAAGCCTGCTGAGCAGAATCATTGTGCCGGCGGCAGCGGCGGTTATTCCAAATACATCAGTATAAAAATAGAGTAAATAAGCACTGATCGTTTGCCAGTAAAGTACCGAGGCAAAATCGCCAAAACCGTAACCGACTTTTTCTTTAAACGAAAGCTTCATCGATTGGACTGTCACTTTAATCTCCACTGTTAGATGATGAGGGATCCCGGTAAGCTTGGATTGCCCATAGAGAATAATTGCAATATTAAAGCATTATCAAAACATTGTATCTTGCACTGAATTTGAGCATCTATTCACGTGAAAAATTAGTTCGGTAAGATACTGAATTTTAAGGAAATTATGAAGAAAAAACACTGTTTCTTTATAATATCTTTTTTCCCGAAAATGACATTGTAATCTGGCGGGCACTTTAACCGGAATGCCTGTTTACCTCTCCGGAGAAAGCGGTTTTGAATAATTGTTTGAAGAAGCAGATTTTACCGTGTCAGCCTGGATGATGTTGCCAGGATATTCATCCTCGTCGAGTATTATTCTGCAATACCGATTTCTGGCAAGCAATATTGCCTAATTGACAGCACTGGCAGAGATCATTGCCAAAATTTCTCACACTGAAAAATATGCACAATGCGCACAAATACTTATTTTTCATTCAATTAAACTGAATTCTTTTTTGTGGCATGTTATTTGAAGTTTATTGGGCGATCTATTCGCATTGACAACAGCTTTACTAGAAAGGATTTACCTTATGAACCTGGATAAATTTACCGTTAAAGCCCAGGAAGCACTAACCAACGCCCAACAATCTGTCATTACCCTCGGGCAGCAGCACCTTGAACCGGAGCATGTGCTGTTGGAATTGCTGCAGGATAATGAAGGATTAATCAATACACTTTTCAAGAAGATCGGCACCGATGCCGGTTTAATCAAACGCCGCCTGGAAAGCGTCATAGAAAAATTTCCGAAAGTCTATGGCACACCCGGTCAGGTCTACGCCTCTCCCAACTTCAACCAAATGATCAACTACGCTAATAAAGAAGCAGCGGAGTTGAAAGATGAATTTGTTTCTACCGAACATCTCTTTTTAAGCATTTTTAAAGTGACGCAGTCCGAAGCCAGTCGCCTCTTGAGCGCCAATGGCCTTACGAGAGAAGTGATTCTCCGTGCGCTGGTCGAAATTCGCGGTAACCAGCGGGTAACCGATCAAAATCCGGAAGGGAAATATCGCGCGCTGGAGAAATATGCCCGGGATCTTACCGAGCTGGCGCTGCAGGGAAAACTCGATCCGGTCATCGGTCGGGATGAAGAAATTCGCCGGGTGCTGCAAGTGCTTTCCCGGCGCACAAAAAATAATCCGGCATTAATTGGCGACCCCGGCGTGGGGAAAACAGCTGTCGTAGAAGGCATCGCCCAGCGGATTGTTAATGGTGATGTGCCGGAATCTCTTGGCGATAAGCGCATTGTAGCGCTGGATTTAGGGGCACTGATTGCCGGTTCCAAATTCCGGGGTGAGTTCGAAGAACGGTTGAAAGCAGTGTTGAAGGAAGTGCAAAATTCCGATGGGCAGATTGTCCTTTTCATCGATGAAATCCACACCCTGGTTGGTGCCGGGGCAGCGGAAGGATCGATGGATGCTTCCAATATGCTTAAACCATTGCTGGCGCGGGGCGAGATTCATTGTGTCGGCGCAACAACCATCAACGAATACCGGAAATACATCGAAAAAGATGCCGCGCTGGAAAGGCGCTTTCAACCAATTCTTGTGGAAGAGCCGTCCGTTGAGGATACGATTTCCATGCTGCGTGGCTTAAAAGAAAAATACGAAGTGCATCATGGGGTAAAAATTACTGATGCGGCGATTATCTCCTCAGCCACCCTCTCCAACCGCTACCTCACCGATCGTCGCCTGCCGGACAAAGCGATTGATCTGATCGATGAGGCTGCGGCGAAATTGCGCATTGAAGTTGATTCCATGCCGGAAGAACTGGATGAAACCGAGCGTCGCATCAAGCAGCTGGAAATTGAACTGGTTGCCTTGAAAAAAGAAAGCAACAAGGAAACCCAGGAGCGCCTGAAAAGCCTCAAGCAGGAATTGGCAAATCTGCGCGAAGAACGGGACAATCTGCAGGGCCATTGGCAGTTGGAAAAGCAAACCATCCAGAAGATTCGGGAGAACAAAGCGGAAATTGAACAGCTTCGTCTGGAAATGGAGAAGAGGGAGCGGGAAGGCAATCTCGACCGGGTCGCTGAGATTAAATATGGGAAAATCCCCGAGCGGGAAAAAGATATCGAGGAGTGGACCCGCAAGCTGCAAATGATCCAGAAAGAAGTGAAAATGCTTCGGGAGGAAGTCGATGAAGAGCAAATTGCTGAAATTATCTCCCGCTGGACGGGCATTCCGATTTCCCGAATGTTGGAGAGCGAACGGGAAAAACTGCTGAAAATTGAAGACAGATTATCGGAACGGGTGATTGGGCAGGGAGAAGCCGTGCGGGAAGTGGCCAACGCGATTCGTCGCAGCCGTGCCGGACTTTCCGATCAAAAACGGCCGATTGGCTCCTTCATTTTTCTCGGTCCGACCGGGGTGGGAAAAACCGAATTGGCCCGGGCGCTGGCGGAATTCCTCTTTGATGACGAAAACGCCATGGTGCGCATCGATATGTCCGAATATATGGAGCGGCATTCCGTTTCCCGGCTGGTTGGCGCCCCTCCCGGCTATGTCGGCTACGATGAGGGCGGGCAACTCACGGAAGCCGTTCGCCGCCGCCCCTATTCGGTAGTGCTGCTCGATGAAATCGAGAAAGCTCACCCGGAAGTATTCAACGTGTTGCTGCAGGTGCTGGAAGATGGCCGGCTGACCGATAGTAAAGGCCATACCGTCAATTTCAAGAACACGATTATCATTATGACCTCGAATATTGGTGCGCACCTGATTCTGGAAAAATCCCGCCACGTAACCGATCAAAACCGGGAAGAAATTTTCTGGGAAATTCAGGAAGAAGTTATGAATCTGCTGCGGCAGGAACTGCGGCCGGAATTTTTAAACCGGATCGACGAGATTATTGTTTTCCACAGCTTAATGAAGGAGCACATTCGGAAAATTGTTGATCTGCAAATGAAAAACCTGAAAGCGCAGCTGGCGGAACAGCGCATTAATATTGTCCTTAGCGATGAGGTAAAAGATCATCTGGCCCAAATTGGCTACGAACCTTCATTCGGCGCGCGGCCGCTCCGCCGGGTGATTCAACGAAAAATTACCGATGCCCTTGCGAAAGAAATTCTCAGTGGTAATGTCCGCAAGGGACAAACAATTCACGTTAAATACGACAATTACCAAATACGCTTTGAAGTAATTGACAGCGTAAAAAAGAATGGTGTTAATGTCGAATAATTTTAAAATTTTTTACCGCAAGAAACTTCCGGGAAACTCCGGGCGTAGAAAACGTGACGTTTTAAATACTGGTAATAAACTGAGAGGAAATTTACAATGAGCAGAAAAACCTGGAATGGATTTAGTATAGTTCTGGTAGCGGCAGGTATTATTATTGGGATGATTCTGGCCTCCGGACTGGGACTCACCGGGAATGTAAATGCAGATTACCCGGCACCTCTTGAAGAGACCGGTGGTGATAACAATACCAACGGTAATAATGACTTCAACCCCAATGCAAGCATCATCGCATTAAGCAACGCCTTTGCGGATGTCGCTGAAAAAGTGAATCCGGCAGTGGTAACCATTTCTACGGAAACGACCGTAAACACCCGTAACAACTATCGTGGCACACCGCTGGAATATTTTTTCCGTCGTATGCCGGAAGATTATAAGCAGCGCGGTCTTGGCTCCGGTGTGATTATCGACAGTCAGGGAATTATTGTCACCAATAATCATGTGATCGAAAATGCCGACGATATTTATGTTCGCCTGATTGACGGCCGGAAACTGAAAGCAACAGTTAAAGGCACCGACCCACGCACGGACCTGGCAATTATTACGATTGATGCGTCCGATCTACCTTATTTGCAACTCGGCAATTCTGATGACGTGCGGGTTGGCGAATGGGTTCTGGCACTGGGATCTCCCCTGGAAGAAGATTTTCATCACACGGTCACTTCCGGCATCGTCAGTGCTAAAGGGCGTACCGGCGTTGGGTTAACACAGTACGAAGATTTTATTCAAACCGATGCAGCGATCAATCCAGGTAATAGTGGAGGACCGCTTTTAAACCATTATGCACAAGTTTTGGGGGTTAATACTTTGGTCATTAATCAATCTCAAGGTATTGGGATGGCGGTTCCCTCTAACCTGGTAAATAAAGTGAAAAGCGATATCCTCAATAAGGGCCGGGTCGTTCGCGGCTGGCTGGGTATCGAAATGGATCTCAATGGCATCAGTCCGGAACTGGCCGAGATGTACAATCTGGAAACCAACGAAGGGGTAATGATTAGCGCAATCACCGAAAACGGACCGGCCGAAAAGGCCGGATTGGAGCCCGGTGATATCGTTACCAAAATTGACGATAAGAAGATTCGCAATTTCACCGAGTTAAGTACCCGGGTGGGCTCTACGGAGCCGGGCACCGAATTATCTTTTACCGTGAATCGTGAAGGCCGGGAGTTAGTAAAGAAAGTCGTACTGGGAGAATTCCCTGAAGATGACCGCCTTCTCGCGAATCAGCGCCGGAATGGCCAGGGGGGCACCAATACGCTTCGCAACCTTGGGATCGAAGTGCGGGATTTGAATGATAACCTCCGCAGCGCTTACGGATTACGTCCGCGGGACGAAGGTGTTATCGTTACTTCGCTGATGCAGAACAGCGTTTTGGAGCAGGCTGGCATCCAGGAAGGTGATTTGATCATGAAAATCAACCGCCAGTATATCGAGAATACCGCGGATTTTCGCAATGCGCTCGGCGAGCTCTCTCCTGGCTCCGCAGCAGTATTATACATCAAACGTGATGATCGCCGCCGGGTAATTGATTTTGTAATGCCCAGATAAATCAACAATCAAATAAATTGTATTTGGAAAGCGCATCTTCGGATGCGCTTTCTTTTTGTACAACATACCTTGTGAAAAAAATATTATTATTAATTGGCATTGCTGAAAATTCTATGTAATATAAAAAGTGCTATCTGTACATCCGGGCGAGTGGGCGGCCGGATCATTTCAAAAATTCTACAGTTCGTTTCACCATTATCAACCGGCAACGCAAACCGATCATCATTCCCGGTTGATTTTCTATTAATGGGGTTACCCTTACTGGATTTCTGTTCCTAATATTATTAATTACAACCATATGCTGCCGCTTTTTTAATGGGGACTGATGGGCAATTGTCAATCGTGGAAATGCGGTCTTAGCATAAGGTTCGGTTTAATTCAGATTATTTATTGCAAAGGTGGTTTTTGGTTTTCAATCGTAAATTTTTCAGGAGGTGTGTATGAGTATTTTCATGATGACGTTGGCACGGCATATTATTGAACAGGAACGCAAGTATCCGCAGGCCACCGGGGCATTTACAAAATTAATTTCCGATATTGCCCTGGCGGCAAAAGTGATTTCACATCATGTGAACCGGGCGGGACTGGTAGATATTATCGGCGCTATTGATAATGAAAACGTATTTGGGGAGCAACAGCAAAAGCTCGATGTTTTCGCAAATGAAGCGTTGATTCGCTCCTTGCGTTTCGGGGGAAGCCTCTGTGCCATGGCATCTGAAGAGAATGAAGAGTATATCACTATCCGCGATGATTTTCCCAAGGGAAAATATATTTGCGTATTCGATCCGCTGGATGGCTCCTCCAATATTGATGTGAATGTTAGTATCGGGACCATTTTTAGCATCTTTCGGCGGATTTCTCCGGATGATAGTCCGGTAACCAGGGAAGATTTACTGCAGCCGGGATATTCCCAGGTCGCCGCCGGATACGTCGTTTACGGATCCAGCACGATGCTGGTGTACACCACCGGCACCGGCGTGCATGGATTTACACTCGATCCTTCCTATGGTAGTTTTATTCTCTCCCATCCGAAAATCAAGACGCCCCGTAAAGGCGCAATTTATAGCGTGAATGAAGGTAACTATAATTTATGGGACAAAAACGTACAGCAATATGTGAATTGGGCGAAACGTTCAGAGAGTGGCATGAAGAGTCGTTACATTGGCTCGCTGGTGGCCGACTTTCATCGCAATTTATTGAAAGGCGGTATTTTCCTTTATCCGGGCGATCTGAAAAACGCCAAAGGAAAATTACGGTTACTGTATGAAGCAAATCCGCTGGCATTTATTATCGAGCAGGCTGGTGGCCGCGCCAGTAACGGTAAAGAACGAATTATGAATGTTCAACCGACGGAATTGCATGAAAGAACGCCGTTAATTATCGGCAGCAAAGATGATGTAACGGTCGCAGAAGAATTTTTTCAGGGTAAGCACCAGGGGTAACGTCGGCGTTTCCTGAAAAACCGCCTGCATAAGGCTTAAAGCACTGGCAGCATCCAAAAAAGGGTTGATTTCATCAGCCCTTTTTTTTAACATGATGTGCTATTTTCGAGTGGGCTCTAAAGCATCTATCTGCTGCTGGCAGGATTGTTGGCAGTTAAAAGCGTTAATCATTTAGCAGCAAGGAAGATCATGGAAAAAATTCTTGTAAAACAACTCTGGAGAAATCCGAAAACTTATATTGGAAAACCGGTTCAGGTTACCGGATGGGTTCGCACCCTGCGCAGTTCGAAAAATTTTGGATTTATCGAAATTAATGACGGCAGTTTCTTTAAGAATGTTCAGATCGTTTTTGATGATAAACTGGACAATTTTGCAGAAATTGGTAAATTTACAATTGCTTCATCTTTATCAATTGAGGGGACAGTTGTAGAATCCCAGGGCGCCAAACAGCCTTTCGAAATTCAGGCGAGCAAGGTAACCCTGGTGGGCGCCTCCGATCCGGAGTATCCGCTACAGAAGAAGCGCCATTCTTTTGAATATTTGCGAACCATCGCCCACCTGCGTCCGCGCACCAATACTTTTCTGGCAGTTTTCCGGGTGCGTTCATTGCTGGCTTACGCTGTTCATCAATTTTTTCAGGAGCGGGATTTCGTTTACACGCATACCCCGATAATTACCGGCAGTGACTGCGAAGGTGCCGGAGAAATGTTTCGGGTAACCACCCTTGCTCCAGACGGCACACCGAAAAAAGACAGCGGGGAATTCGACTATTCTAAAGATTTTTTTTCCAAGGAAACCAATCTGACTGTTAGTGGTCAGTTAGCGGTGGAAACGCACTGTATGGCCTTCCGCAACGTCTATACCTTTGGGCCGACATTCCGGGCGGAAAATTCCAACACTGCCCGCCATGCATCGGAGTTTTGGATGATCGAACCGGAAATCGCTTTTGCCGACCTCAATGATGATATGGATCTTGCGGAAGATATGACCAAATACATCCTCAATTTTGTGCTGGAAAAAGCCCCGGAAGAAATGGAATTCTTTGCCCGCTGGATCGATAAATCGAAGCAACTGATGCAGCGCCTGGATAATGTGATTAACTCGGAATTTGCCCGTATTAGCTATACCGAAGCAATTGATCATCTCGGGAAAGCGAAGCAGTCGTTTGAATACCCGGTGAGTTGGGGCAGTGATTTACAGACGGAGCACGAGCGTTACCTGACCGAGAAAGTGTTTAAAAAGCCGGTATTTGTTACAGACTATCCAAAGGATATCAAAGCATTCTACATGCGCATGAACGACGACAATAAAACCGTGGCTGCCATGGACTTGCTGGTGCCCGGCGTCGGTGAACTGATCGGCGGTAGCCAACGCGAAGAGCGGTATGATGTCCTCCTGAATCGTATTCGCGAAATGGGTCTCGATGAAAAGGATTACTGGTGGTATCTCGATACCCGCCGTTATGGTAGCGTACCTCACGCCGGTTACGGACTTGGTTTTTCCCGGGCAATTATGTATTTAACCGCAATGGAAAATATCCGCGACGTCATTCCTTTTCCAAGAACGCCGAGAAACGCGGATTTTTAATGATTACTGGCAACCGGCAGAAAATTATCGCGGTTATTGGCGGGCGGCAATGTTCGGACAGTCATTATGAGATGGCCGAAACGGTTGGCCGGCTGATTGCTGAAGGAAACGGCATCGTGCTTTGTGGCGGCGCTGGCGGCATTATGGAGGCTGCCTGCAAAGGCGCTGCGGCTGGTGGTGGCACTTCAGTGGGAATTTTGCCTGGTAAACTGCTAACCGATGCGAACCCCTACGTGACCATCCCGATTGCAACCGGGATGGGGATTGGCCGGAATATTATTATCGCCCAAACTGCCCAGGCGTTGATTGCCGTCAATGGCAGTTACGGCACACTTTCCGAAATTGCCTATGGATTACAGCTAAACCGCCCGGTATTTACATTGCAATCCTGGGATGATATTCCCGGCGTAACAACGGTCGCCAGCCCGGAAGAAGCGGTGCAAAAAGCGTTTAAAGCAGTTAAAAACCGATAGACTGAGGGACTTCTTATGGCGGGAAGCACAGCCTTTAAGGCGATTGTGCGCGGCACAGTACAGGGGGTTGGTTTTCGTTATTTTACGATGCGCCAGGCACAAAAATTAGGCGTGACCGGTTACGTCCGAAACTTATCCAATGGCGACGTAGAAGTGCTGGCTGAGGGAGATCAGGAAACTTTACATGCATTACTGGGAGCAGTAAAACGGGGGCCATTGGGGGCCTATGTGCAGGATGTAAACGTCGATTGGCAAAGCGCCAGCGAACAGTATGCCGATTTCCGCATCACCTATTAAAGTTGGCGATGGAATTGCAGTTGGCCCATAAACGAGCAGCGCATAAATTAGCACGGCAAATATATTCAACCCTTGAGGAGCGATCATGATTGAATTTGAATCTCACATCCGTAACGTGCCGGACTTTCCAATCAAAGGCATTCAATTTAAGGATATTACCACGCTTTTGAGAGATGGCGAAGTGTTCTCGAATGCTGTAGACTATATGTATGATCACTTTCGCAATGCAGATATTACTAAGATTGTCGGTATCGAATCACGCGGATTTATCTTTGGTGCGGCCCTTTCCTACAAGTTAAACCTCGGTTTTATTCCGGTGCGCAAGCCGGGTAAATTACCGGCAGACACCCTGGTGGAAGAATATCAGCTGGAGTATGGTAAAGATAGCCTGGAGATTCATATGGATGCATTGGGCAATGACGACCGGGTGCTGATTGTTGATGATCTACTGGCTACCGGGGGCACTGCAGCCGCCACCTGTAATCTATGTGAGCGGTTGGGCGCAAAGGTTGTAGGATTAGCATTCCTGATTGAACTGGTCGATTTAAACGGCCGGACAAAATTGGAAGGGCAGGATGTTCAGGCGTTAATTAAATACAGCGGATAATGTTAACTCGCCCTAATGCAGCCCGGTTGAATCCGGGAATGTATCCAACCTTGCTTTCCGAAAAAGTATTACATGACCGGTATAAATTTCTCTGTAAATTATACCGGTTTCTTTTAACACCTCGGGCATTACCTTCCTGAACGGCTGACGATGAAGATTGGTCGTCACCACGATACTATCTACGATTTGATCCATATAAGAAAAAGTGATTTGAAAGTGTGTGCTGATGTCCCCAATGACTCTTTTTAAGGGAGTGTTGATATAACGTGCCGACATTACCGGGGAGGCGCTGTCCTGCCTGAAAAAGCCTCCCGCAAGCATTATACCGATTAAAAGTATAAATACAGTTCTGATCATTGTACACCTCCGGGCCGTTAATCTTTTCCCGTATTACACTTGTAAATCATAATTCCCCGATAGAAGTTTGCGGGAAATATATTTTGAAATTTTCAGTGATGAAATAAACGGTCAAAAGGGGGGAGTAAATTAGCGGGAGTAATCGAGCAGTGCCTGGCGCAGCAGTTTCAGAGACTTGCCGATATGGCTTTCCACGGTCTTGATGCTGATATCCAGCCGGGCGGCAATTTCCTTATAAGATAAGTTCTCCAGACGGCTTAGCTGGAAAACGATCCTGCTTTTTTCCGGCAAATGATTGATGGCGGTTAAAACCGCTTCATCGAATTCTACCTGCTCAAGGAGTTGTTCGGGGGATCTTTCCGCCAAATGTTCGGAAACTAATCGGGTATTTTCCTGGTGTTTACGAACGATTTTTGAATGGCGGATATAATTCAGGGTAAGATTGTTGGCGATTGTATATAAATAGGACTTGATAGAGCGTTCCGGTTGCACGTCACTGCGATTTTCCCAAAGCTTTATAAATACTTCCTGGGTAACATCTTCAGCGGCATCACTATCCGCCAGCTTGTAGCTGACAAACCGGTGAATCGGACGGTTAAAGATATCAAATAATTTCCGAAAGGCGGCAACATCGGACCTGCGCAATTGGTGAGCCAAATCCGTCAATTCTTCTGCGGAGATGGTTAGAAACAGCAATAAAAAAAGAATTGTCACAAATAGAAGAAAGATGATCAAGCCCCGGCCCCATCCGGTTTTTCCACACTGCTTCTTAGATGGCGAAGTGTTAAGCCCTCTCTGAACAAGTAGCCGATGCCCGCTACGGTAATCGGTACATATTGGGTGATGTTGAAGACCAGCGAGCAGCCAACGGCATCCACTTCGCTGAAGCCAAAATAACCCATCGCAAGAATAAATGCAATTTGCGTTGTTCCAAAATGACCCGGTGCCGCCGGTACTGATACACCGAAGGCGAGAAAAACCACTACTACAATTGATACCAGCCAAA
>JAUIFT010000770.1 GCA_030430345.1 Calditrichia bacterium
ACGTTCGCTGATGGCATCAACGGCACGGTATTCCCTAATCAAGCTTTCCAGTGCTGCCCCGGCAAGTGTAAAAGGGATAAGTCTTTTGTAATCAAGTTTCATGTTATCAATACTGTCTATTTTTGTTCTGTCTTTTCTGTTGGCAGGTTTGCCTTGCTCCAGGCCAGCATGCCACCAGCCATGTTTATCAGGTTCGTATATCCTTTTTCCTGAAAAAATTGGGCTGCACGTCCGCTGCGATTCCCTGAGCGGCAAACAAATACAATCGTTTGTGCCGTGTCTTTATCTATCTCACGAATCCAGCTATCAATTTGCTGAACCGGTTTCAGGGTACTCCCGGCTATACGACCGAGGTGGCCATTGTATTCTTCGGCAGTCCGCACATCGATCAGCAAAATATCCTGCGAGGATTTTAAGAGCGCATTTACTTCCGTTACGGAAAGTTCCTGAAAGTTGTCCTGCTTTACCGATTCGGGCGCTTTTTGCTCCGATTTTGCATTTTGGCAGTTGATGAATAAAAAAGTGCTGAGAATAAAACACAACAGGGAAGAAATAGATGTTCGTTTCATGATAAATCGCTCGTATTAATGGTTAACAATCTGCATCGTATTTAAATACACTTAAGCCAACATAGTGTTCGATGTGCTTAAGTCCGGTAAGTTACGGGGAGAAGCATAAGATTCAAAGTGCTTTGTGTAACAATCGGATAGATTAGTCACTACGATCGGGACTATTCCAGTAAAACTGGGTAATCCCGTTTTCGCTGACGATCCAGATATAATCACCGTCGAGCAACAGTTGATGGCAAAAATTGTCGATGAGTCCGTCTTCAGTTGTAAACAATACCCAATATCTTCGTTCTTTGTCAAATTTTAACAGGCCGTCCTGCGTGGCAACAAATACCGCTTTTTTATTCACCTTAATATCCTTGTACGGGCCGGGTATTTCGTAACCGACCTGCGGATAACTCTCCCAGTCGTCGGTCTTGAGATTGTATACGGAAATGCCGCCATCGGAGGCAAACCACACCTCATCGCGATAACCATCAACAGCTGTAACTTCCAGCTCATTTATAGCCGAGCGAGTTTGAATTTGTTCCCAGTCTTTCTCCGCGGTAAAGCGGAAAATACCGCGAAAGGTTGCGGCCCAGAGTGTTTTACGATGGGTTGTCAGGCGATAGACCGGTAGGTTTCGGAAACGATGATCTTTGACCTTGCGAACATTGCTGGTCTGTAAATCAATTCGGGATATCCCTTCTTCAGTAGCAGCATAGAGGTAATCGTTAAGTATTGCCAGGTCATAGACCTGATTGCTTGCCACACCTTTGGAAAGATTGAAATTCTTCCAGCGATTATTCCCACGGTCATAAAGTGTCACTCCGTAATCGGTCGCAAACCAGACGGAATCGCTGTCTACCAGGATGTCAAAAACATTATCCGAAGGCAGGTGGCTGATAAATCTGTCCTGATAATATTGCCAGCCCGGCCGCTTATAAGGCCAGAGGGCGATGCCGGAAAAATCTTTGTAATTATCGGACACGCCGCCAAACCATAAGTCATCTCCCTGGTAAGCAATTGCCCGGGGAGAAATATCTGGCAGTCCCAGCTTATAGAATGTGGCGCGCTGGTTATACATTTCACCCACGCCGATGCCGAATCCATCGACAAGAAACCAGACACGATCATAGCGATCCCGCAGATAACCAATGATGGGGAATTCGCGAAAATCCCGGTCCATCAAGATCCAGTTACCGAGAATGGAATAATCACCATTGGCAAAGAAGGTCGGCAGCAGGGGGAGGGCATCCCGGCCATAAAATATTTCCCGGCGTTTCCTATCCCGGCTAATATTTTCTTCCGGCATCGTATATCCCCAATAAGCAGATTGGGATTTTACGATCCACTCCTGGGAGGCTGGATTTAGTACCGCGACATCGTCCGGTGTAAATGCCCAGAGGAAAGAGTTCGTATTGTCGTAAACTAATCCCTGGATATTGTTGGATGGTAAACCGTTGCTTGTGGTAAAGGGATAGTCCCAGTAATTGTCATAGATGTGATAGCG
>JAUIFT010000771.1 GCA_030430345.1 Calditrichia bacterium
TGCCTGGAATGCCGGCAATCGAAAGCGATTATTATCTACCCGGTAGAAAATCAACTCTTCCGCCACTTTTCGGATCATTTCATGTTCCTGCAAAGCAATTTGCTGCAGGCAGCTGCAATCCGCGTCAGGGCTAATCGCCAGGGCATCCAGCCGGCCGAGCAGGAGAGCATTGGGCATACGGGATTTTCCCGCTTTAAAGGGCCAGTGATAGGTCAAATGTCCCCTCTGATAACGCTTTAAGCCATTTCTCGCCGCAATTAGATTTTGGAGAAGCGTGTCATCCCGCAGGCGGCAATGCTCCAGAATGGTGATAATATTAGCACTGACAAAGGGTTGATTATCGGCAAGCCGGCGTAAATAGCAGCGTTCGGTCATCCATTCGTTTCCCACAAAGAGAGCATTTAAACGCTGTATTATTTTCGCCTGGATAGTGCACACCTCACTTAAAAAACGATTCGCCGAAAGCTAATAAACAGCCTGTTTCAACTGCAAAAGCTCTTCAATAAATAAACAAGCCGGGATCATTAAATCAAGAGGCGTTTCAGATGGGGAATGCTTAATAGAGATTGACGGCGGTTTAACCAAAATTATTGAAGGGTGGGATAAAATAAAAAGCCGGGAAAAAAGATGCACTCGTCTTTCATCCCGGCAACATTAAGCATCGGCAAAGTGATTACTTCAGGAAGAGCATCTTGCGCACTTGCTGGAATGAGGCAGTTGTGCCGTTCGCCTGGCCGTAAACTTGCAGCATGTAGAAATAAACCCCACTACTTACTATCTGCCCCTGTTCATTGGTGCCGTCCCAAACCAATTCGTGAAATCCGGCTGACCAGGTTTCGTTGCTGAGAATCCGCACCAGCTGCCCCTGAACATTAAAGATCTTCAGGCTCATCCGACTGCTTTCCGGTAACCCGAAGCGAATACGGGTTTGCGGGTTAAACGGATTGGGATAATTGGGAGCGAGCACATACTCCGCCGGTAATTGTTCAGCGGCAGTCTGTCCATCATTAAGCGATCTTTTCGGGAATGACCGGGAAGATGTATGGTCCAGAATTACGCTTCTGGCGCCAAATTCGGCATCTCTCACGGCCATTACTCCCCGAAAGAAAACATCCTTGCCGGCGCGCAATTTAGCATCCGGTGCGATGATAGTGCCCATCAATTTTGCGCCGCCGCCAATGGTTAAGTTGGATGTCTGCAGACTTTTAAAAATCACGTTGCCGCTACCATCTTCTCCGAAAGAAGTGTTCACTTCCTGGCGATATCCAAAACGGAGTTTGTCTGTCACATTAATGCGAATGGTATCTTCTTCGGCGGTAAGCAATAATGTCAAACGCGTATCGGTATTACCGACCAATTCTTCGAAATAATAAGTGCCGGCAGACAAGCGCAGTTCGCCATCTCTTTCAATTTCAACTTCGCCATAGCTGCCCGGGGGGAGGGTGATAACTTCATCATCATCCACTGATATATCCGGCCCTCCGGCTGCAAAAGGGCTGACAACCGGCAGAGAAATCGCGGAAGGACTGCTGCCGCTATTTACTGTACCGCTAATCGCTCCGTCATTATCAACAGATTCTGCCGTAACGTCACCTTCAATACTATTTTTGCGGGAAATATCAATATTGTCGATCGCGGTTAAGTCGCTGTAATAAGTGGAAGGACCGCCGCTATTCAGGGAGATATCGTCATTGGCATGAATATTACCATCGACAACCAGCGGTGCGGAAATTTCAACATCTTCGCTGGCGAGAATAGTTAGACCATCATTTTCCGATGGTGGTTCCGGGAGACCAAACACAGCGAATGGTGAGAAACCGCTGGTCCGTCCTTTAATCTTGCGTTTATCGGCTAAAACCGTATCGGTAATTTCTTCCCAGACAACGCCGGTGAAATGAAACAGGCTTCTCTGATTCTCATCTATCCCGGAAAAGGTTTGATTCGCATAACTTAGCTGGATCGATGCGTCTCCGGAAAACTCTGTGGTTGTTTCGATAAAGTAACAGATCGGCGGATCACCAACAATTACGCCAGGGGGAGG
>JAUIFT010000037.1 GCA_030430345.1 Calditrichia bacterium
GAATCGCCTGGTAGACAAAGGAAACACGGTTATCGTTATCGAACATAATATGGATGTCATTAAAACAGCGGACTGGATCATCGATATTGGTCCGGAGGGCGGTGACGAAGGTGGTACTATTGTTGTTGCAGGCACACCGGAGCAAGTAGCGAAGCATAAAACATCCTACACTGGTGAATTTCTTAAGAAAGAATTAGTGCAATGGAATGCGCATCAAAAACAGCTGACGCTTACCCCCGCGTCCTAATGTCCACAGCACTAATGGATATTTTCTATGGCCAAAAAACGTAAAGGTTCTCAGCAAAAACCGGCACCGGCAGCACCTCCTGCCAGAAATGGCAACCGGGAACGGATTTTTAAGATCATCCTGGTATTCATTCCGTTCCTCTTTTTCATATTGCTTGAGTTAACCTTACGTGCCATCGGTTATGGCAAAGATATTCCCCTTCTGCAAACTTTCACATCTTCCCCGGCAAATTATATTATTAACCCGGAGCTCGGTGCCCGCTATTTTCCGGCGACCGGGGTTAAACCCGCCGTTTCCCAAACCGATATTTTCCTGAAAGAAAAACCGGATAACGTCTATCGTATTTTTGTCCTTGGCGGGTCCAGCGCGGCTGGATACCCATACATGTTCAATGGCCGCTTTTCCTCCATGCTGGCAGTTATACTGGAAAAGCATTATCCGAATCAGCGGTTTGAAATGGTAAACTTCGCAATGCCTGCAGTTGCCAGTTATACCTTAAGAGATATCGCCCTGGAACTTGGGCCTCATAAACCGGACCTTGTCTTAATATATGCCGGCCATAATGAATTCTATGGAGGACTGGCTGTCGCTTCGGCTGAATCCCTGGGACGGCAACGCTGGCTGGTAAATCTTTTTCTCAGCTTACGGAATTACAAAACGCTGAACCTTGTGCGGGATTTTATGGCCTGGCTACGCAGTGGCAGCGGCTCGCAAAAAGACCGGGGCACCTTGATGGAACGAATGGTGCAGGAAAAGGATGTTCCTTATGATAGCGAACTATTTCATCAGGCGACAGAGACGTTTCAGGGCAATATGGCAGACATTATTGACTATTTTAATGCACGGGAAATTCCGGTTATTGTTGGCAGCCTGGTCAGTAATATTCGTCATCAAGCGCCATTCACAGATGTTTTTTCCGCGGAAACGAATCAATCGAACTGGCAAAACAGCTACCAAAAGGCACTCAATTCTTTTAAAGCTGGTGATATTGATGGCAGTTTAGAAGCAATCAATCTATGTATTCAACAAGACTCTCTCCCGGCAAGTCAATATTATTTACTGGGAGAAATCAGGGAAGCCGCCGGAGATAGTGCCGCAGCTTATCAGGCCTTCCATCTCGCTAAGGAATATGATGGGTTACGATTCCGGGCCAGCGAAGATTTAAACGAAGTAATTTATCAATTCAGGGATGAGGAGAAAATATTACTGGCACCGGTCAAAGAAGCTTTTGAGAAGTATTCCCCGGGGCGGCTCATCGGCAAAACCTTGATGCTGGAGCATCTCCATCCGACACTTACCGGTTATGCCCTGATGGCAAAAGCGTATGCTACCACAATTCTGAATGCCGAACTCTGTGGGCCGTCGGAAGTTACGGTTGTGCCGGATCAGGAATGGCTGAGCGAGATTGGGGTTACGTATATCGATCGGGAAGTGGCCCGAATTCGTATCGATTATTTAATGTCCGGCTGGCCATTTCAAAAGAATTCTCCTCCCCCGAAGCGGGAGTATACAATCCCCAATGCGACCCCTCTGCAAAAACTTGCGCTTAAATTCTGGATGGATGAAATCAATTGGGAACAGCTTCATGTTGAAACTGCAGCACTTTACAGTCAGCAACAAGATTGGGAGAATGCCGCCCGGGAATATAAAGCGCTGATTCGGGCAACCCCGATTAATTCCGCTCCCTATCTTTTTCTCGGCCAGTCCCTCATGCGCTTAAACAGAGTTGATGAAGCGCTCTCAGCCTTCAACCAGGCGTTATCAGTAGAACCGGGGGCGTATGCCTACAAAATGATAGGCAGCATATATTTGCAGCAAGGAAATGCTGCCAAAGCGATTCCCTATCTGGAACAAGCAGTTCAGGCAGATCCTGCCGATCTCCAAGCATTATTTAGTTTGTCGCAAGCCTATGCATCTGCGGAGAAATTTTCTCAGGCTCAAGTTGCGGTTGAGCAATTACTTCAACGGCAGTCGGACTATCCACGCGCCAAAGAGTTACTACAGTCTATTAACAGCAATTTTTAATCCCCTACCGCTTTATAAGGCATTTTTCAGTAATAAATATACTTCGTGAAATCTTTTTCAAAAAAATCATTGAACACTGTTCAATTTTTTGCTATACTAAACTAATCTGTTAACCAGTACGAGTTTGAACAGTCTATGAGCACTGAATCCAAAACTGAAATTATTCGCCGAAGTATTCTTGATGTCACTCGCAAGTTGTTGGTAGAAAAAGGCATTAACAATATCTCGACCCGTATGATAGCCCGGCAGGTCGGTTGCAGTGTTGGTTTAATATATTTCCATTTTAAAAGCAAAGACGAGCTAACCCATACGCTTATAGAAGAAGGGTTTGACATGCTCGTCGAGCGACAGGAAACCGCAGAGAAAGCGCATGAAAATCCGGTAGAACGCCTGGCAGCACTTTCCCGGGCTTACCTGAATTTCGCCCTGGAGAATCCAGAATATTATGAAATCATGTTTATGTTAAAGCCAGAGCGGATGGCACGATATCCAGCCGAAAAATATCGTAAAGCCCGGCGTAGTGTAGAGGTTGTTGCCCGAACGCTAAAAGCTTGCGCGAAAGACAACCTCATGGTTGTTGAGGACCCTTACCTCAATGCCCATGTTGCCTGGTCTTTCATGCATGGTGTTATTACCCTGATTCAGGCGAAAAGAATTGATAAGCGGATTGCGAACGATACAATGATTGAAGCGGCGATCGAACAAATTATCCGTATGCACCTTCATCCGGCAGCAGATAATCCCATATAAAGAAATCAGAATCAGACGAAATTGATCAAAAAATTATAACACAGTGGTAACATTTTCATCGCAATTGAACACTGTTCAAAGAAAACTGCACCGAACAACTGAACGGTGTTCAAATATTCTCAGGAGGTTTACGAATGCAGCAAGAAAGAACGTTTCTCCCCTTCCGGAAAGCAGCAGTGCTTGGCGCCGGCGTCATGGGCGCACAAATTGCCGCTCACTTAGCTAATGCAGGTCTGGAAGTGCTGTTGCTGGATATTCCGGCCAAAGAAGGTCCCCGAAACAGCATTGTTGATGGTGCTTTCAAAAAAACGCTTAAAATGAAACCGGCACCTTTTGCAGATAAGACGGCTTCCCGCCGCATTTACCGAGGGAATTTTGATGACGATTTACACCTTCTCAGAGATGTTGAGTGGGTTGTTGAAGCCATTATCGAAAACCTTGCCATCAAGCAATCTTTGATGGAACGTATGGAAGCGGCCATTGGCGAAAATACAATCATCACTACCAACACCAGTGGTCTGCCGATTCGTTTGATTTCCGAAGGACGCTCAACATCCTTCAAGAAACGTTTTATGGGCACACATTTTTTTAATCCTCCCCGTTACCTGAAACTCCTTGAGATTATTCCAACCCCGGACACTGATCAAAAAGTTCTTGAGCACATCTCCTGGTTTGGCAGAACACATTTGGGGAAAAGCATCGTCATCGCCAAAGATACGCCGAATTTTATCGCCAACCGTATTGGCAATTACACCATGATGTCCGCACTACGGGCCTTTACCGATGGTGATTACACTATTGAAGAGGTCGACTTTCTTACCGGACCGCTTACCGGTCATCCAAAATCTGCCACTTTTCGCACCGCCGATGTGGTTGGATTGGATACCCTAACCTATGTCGCCAAAAACCTCTATGATGCAGTTCCCGAAGATGAAAGCCGGGAAAAACACCTTCCCCCTGCCCTGCTGGATACAATGATTGAAAACGGCGTGCTTGGTGCCAAAACCCGTCAGGGATTCTATAAAAAAGTAAAGAAAGATATCCTTTCCTTAAATCCGGAAACGATGGGTTATGAACCTCCCAAACCGATGAACCTCGGCGACACCGATGCATTACGAAAAGCAGGCAAATTACCGGAGCGTATTCGCGCCGTCTATCAAGACAGCGGCAGGGCCGGGAAATTCTTTAAGCAGGCCACGCTGGATTTAATCGGATACTCCGCCCGGAGAGTGCCGGAGATCGCCGATAATCCGGCGGATATTGACCGTGCCATGAAATGGGGGTTTGCCTGGGAAACCGGTCCTTTCGAAAGATGGGACATTATCGGTTTCGATCAGGTGCTCAACGATTTACAAGCCGCGGATATAGATCTACCAGACTGGATCGGGACAATGAAAGCGGATGGCATCACCAGTTTCTACAAAGAAATTGATGGCCGGATGAATACATATATTCCTGGGCAGGGATACGTCGCCGCGCCGGTTTACGCAGATGCCATCAATCTGGCGAAGATTGCAGCGAGCCCGGAGAATGTATTACTGAAAGGTGCAGAGTCCGCCCTGCTTGATATTGGCGATGGTGTTGCCCTCTTTGAGTTTCGTTCTAAATCCAATACATTGGGCAACGCCGTTGTAGACGGCATATTGGCAGCCATTGACTTTGTTGAACAAAACAATTTAAAAGGTATGGTCATTGGCAACGACGGGAAACATTTCTCCGTTGGGGCGAACCTGGGAGAAGTTGCCCATGTCCTTCAGGAAGGGAAATTTGATCTGCTATTACCGGCGACGGAAAAATTCCAGAATATGGTTCAGCGGATCCGCTATGCACGTAAACCAGTAGTTACTGCCTTGCACGGCATGACGCTTGGCGGTGGATGCGAAATAGCTCTCGCCAGCGCAAATGTCGTTGCAGCCCTGGAATCCTATGTCGGCCTGGTAGAAGTCGGCGCAGGATTGATCCCGGCCGGTACTGGCACAACTGCATTAACTATCCGCGCAGCAGAGCAAGCACCAAATGGTTTCATCAATGAAATTCAGGCCTACCTGATGAAAATATTTCAGGTCATCGGCACCGCCCGCGTATCGACCAGTGGCATGGAAGCAGTAGATCTAGGCCTGCTTCCTCCTAATACCCGTATTACGATGAATGGTGATCGGCGCATTCACATTGCCAAAGAAGAAGTACTCCGTATGGCAAATAGCGGCTATTCGCCTCCGCCCCGCCGAAATGCCGTCATGGTCATTGGAAAGAGCGGACAGGCGGTTATTGAAGCCTTCGTCTACCAGATGCAACAAGGTAATTTTGCAACCGAATACGATTTCTACATCGCGAAAAAACTGGCTTATGTTATGTGCGGAGGGGATATCTCTTCACCGACCCTGGTTGATGAAGACTACCTCTTAAAACTGGAACGTGAAGCTTTTGTGGATTTACTGAAGCAGGAAAAAACTCAAGCGCGAATTAAGAGCATCCTGACCACAAACAAACCTTTGCGGAATTAACTGCCGGCAGTAAAACGTCGATAATTGAAAAGAATGTAAGCATTTGATAAACAGGAGTTTTTGACATGAAAAATGATGCATATATCGTCAGCAGTGTGCGGACCGCAGTGGGCAAAGACAAACGGGGCACGCTTAGTCATTACCGGCCGGAGGACCTCGGCGCGGCTGCCGTAAATGGGGCGATTGAAAAAGTAGGCGGATTAGCACCGGAGCAAATTGACGACGTCCTTATCGGATGCGCAATGCCGGAAGGCGAGCAAGGATTGAACATGGGACGGATTATCGCGCAAATTGCTGGCTTACCGGATAGCGTTCCCGCGGCAACGATCAATCGTTTCTGCTCTTCCGGACTACAAACAATCGCCATGGCCTCCCAGGCAATTATGGCAGGACACGCCGATACCGTCGTCGCCGGTGGCGCTGAGTCTATGAGCCTGGTGCCAATGAGCGGTTTTTTCTTTGCGCCCAACCCGGACCTCGTCAGCGCGGATCCGGATGTTTATGTCGGCATGGGTATCACCGCGGAAAATGTTGCGGAAAAATATCAGATTTCCCGGGAAGATCAGGATAAATTTTCTCTCGGTTCCCACAGCAAAGCCGGGAAAGCAATTGAATCCGGTCGTTTCAAGAATGAAATTGTACCGCTAAATGTTTCCCGAACTGTATACAAAAATGGAGATACCAAAACCATCGATGGCGTTTTCGACACTGACGAAGGACCTCGCCTGGATACCTCCTACGAGGCACTCGCAAAGCTGCGCCCGGTATTCAAACTCGGTGGCACGGTGACAGCTGGCAATGCTTCACAAATGTCCGATGGTGCCGCGGCATCGGTGGTAATGAGCGAACGAATGCTGAAAGAAACCGGCGCGAAACCACTAGCGCGTCTGGTCGGCTATGCCGTCGCTGGCGTTGCTCCCGAAATTATGGGTATTGGCCCGATTGAAGCGATTCCGAAAGCCTTGAAACAGGCGGGCCTCTCCTTAAAAGACATCGGACTAATCGAATTAAACGAAGCCTTTGCCGCCCAGGCGCTGGCAGTCATCCGCTCCCTGGATATCGATGAATCAATCGTAAACGTCAACGGTGGTGCCATTGCACTTGGACACCCGCTCGGATGCACCGGTGCTAAATTGACCGCCACGCTGCTTCATGAAATGCAGAAACAAAATGTTCGCTATGGCATCTGCACCATGTGCATCGGAGGCGGTATGGGCGCGGCAGGTATTTTTGAAAATTTGAACTAAATCATTTTTCGGGAGATCCTTTTTGCGCTTGATCTCTCTTAATAACATTACATTAACGAACCTTTTTAATCAGGAGTTATTATGTCAACATTCACCGCATTGTATGGCAGCCTGACCAGCATATCACCTGCCCTGATCATCGCAGGGATTGTGTTGTTAACGGCTTTATTAGGTTTTACCGGCGCATCATTCTGGCTGTGGATCGCCGCCGGCGCGTTCACATTTTTCGGACTTGGTGCACCTATTTGGGGATGGGCTGTACTGGGGACAATTGCTGTTTTATTTGGCATTCCTCCAATTCGTCAATTATTATTGACCGGACCAATCGTATCACTATTAAAAGCGATGAAATTCCTTCCGGCGATTTCCGACACGGAAAGAACTGCAATTGAAGCAGGAAATATTTGGGTAGACGGAGAATTGTTTTCCGGAAAGCCGAATTTCAAAAAGATCCTGCAAGAATCTTATCCGGAATTAACCGCGGAAGAGCAGGCATTTCTTGATGGCCCGGTAGAAACCGTCTGTCAAATGACCGATGATTGGGAAGTTCATCAGCAGCGTGATTTGCCCACGGAAGTCTGGGATTATTTAAAGCAGGAAAGGTTCTTCGGTTTAATTATTCCGAAGAAGTATGGCGGCCATGGATTTTCCGCGTTGGCGAACAGTGCAATTGTTGAAAAAGTTACTTCGCGATGCGGCCCGTTGTCTACGACCGTTATGGTTCCGAACTCCCTCGGCCCTGCGGAGCTACTCATGCATTATGGCACGGATGCTCAGAAAGATTATTATCTCCCCCGCCTCGCCAATGGCCAGGAAATTCCGTGTTTCGCATTAACAGAACCCAGCGCAGGGTCCGATGCCGGATCTATGACTTCCAGCGGCGTTGTTTTTCGAGGAGAAGATGACAAACTGTATCTGCGTCTAAACTGGAAGAAACGCTACATCACCTTAGCTGCGGTTTCTACGGTTCTTGGTTTAGCATTTAAATTGCGTGACCCGGAAAATCTACTTGGTAAAGGCGAGTTTCCCGGTATCACCTGTGCCTTAATTCCTTCCGATACGGCCGGTGTTGTTCTCGGCAAACGGCATGATCCGCTCGGTATTCCTTTTTATAACTGTCCCACGGAAGGCCATGATGTCGTTGTTCCGGTAGATACAATTATTGGCGGACCGGAACAGGCCGGAAATGGCTGGCGGATGCTGGTGGAATCATTAGCGGTTGGCCGCGGCATTTCCCTGCCCGCTTCTTCTACCGGCGGCATTAAGCTGGCAGCCAGAATGATTGGCGCTTACAGCACTGTGCGGAAACAATTTGGCATTTCTATCGGAAAATTCGAGGGTATTGAAGAACCTCTTTCCCGCATTGGCGGGTTTGCCTACATTTTCGAAGCGGCACGCCGCTTTACCTGCGGTGGACTTGATAAAGGCGAAAAACCGGCCGTTGTTACAGCCATGGCAAAGTATTCCTTTACCGAACATCTTCGGAAAGCAATCAATGACGCGATGGATATCTCCGGCGGTGCCGGCATCTCCCGCGGTCCGCGCAACTTAATCGCTCATGGCTATTTTGCAGTGCCGATCAACATTACTGTTGAAGGTGCAAACATTCTGACCCGAACCTTGATGATCTTCGGACAGGGCGCGATTCGCTGCCATCCCTATTCATATAAGGAAATTATGGCATTGATGAACAACGACGTAAAAGCGTTCGATCGTGCCTTCTGGCCGCATATCGGTCATGTGATTCGTAATCTTTCCCGCAGCATAGTTTTAAGCTTAACCCGGGGCATGCTTGCTTCCGCACCGGTTGGCGGACCGGCAGCAAAGTATTACAAGAAGATCTCCTGGGCTTCCGCATCTTTCGCCTTTCTTGCTGATGTCGCCATGGGTAAATATGGCGGAAACCTCAAGCGCAAGGAGAAGTTAACCGGGCGTTTCGCGGATATTTTTATGTGGCTCTATTTGGGAACTGCTGTGCTCCGGCGCTTTGAAGCGGAAGGTAGCCGTAAAGAAGATCTACCCTTTCTCCATTGGGGGATGCAGCATGCACTTTCTCAAATTCAAATTGCTTTTGACGGACTATTTCAGAACATGGGATTTCCCTTCAGTGGTCCGGTCGCCTGGTGGTCCCGATTTAACTCCTTTAGTGCACCTCCCTCGGACGACACTAGTCACCTGGTAGCAAAAGCACTGCAAGTTCCTGGCGAGCAACGAGACCTCTTAACCCGTGGTGTATTTGTTTCTAAGGATGTTACTGAAGCAGCTGGCAGACTGGAGAATGCTTTCCTTCTGACTTTCCAGGCGGAAGCAATTGTGAAGAAAATTACCCGGGCGGTTCGTAAAAAGATTTTACCCAAGGATCGAATCGATCGATTGGTGCCGCAGGCAGTTGATGCAAAGATTATCACTCAAGAAGAAGCAGAGTTGTTGATTCAGGCGGAAGCAGCACGCACCGACGCTATTCAGGTCGACTCTTTCACTCAAGAGGAATATATGCGTACCGCTGTAAAACCGATCAAAAACACCCCTAAAGGTTCTTCCGAAGCGGTTATTTCCCAGAATTAAGTTCTCTCCTAAATTTCCGGCAGGTTTCATTGAGGCCTGCCGGAAATTCTTTCCCGGTCAGACATCAATCTTAAACAGGAAATATTTGATAATAGACCATGCTCCTGTGTAACTACTTATTTTGTTACCTAATAAACATTGGACTTTTATTATGAAAGAACTATTTACATTCATCCTGGGCCCTTCGTCAAGTTCAGGTTGAACCTGTCGAAGGATGAAAATTCTAAGGCAACACTACAGAAGACTATCTAGTTCTTTATTTCTTTAATCCAAATAGATATCAGCAATCTTCTCCGCCAGCGGTAAAACGCTATCGCCATTACGATTGGTTAGAATGACAATGCTCAATTGCTGATCGGGAAAGCGCATAAAGACATTTCGAAAACCGCGAGTACTGCCGGTATGATGCATCCGTCGCTGCGCCTTATATTCATCAATCCTCCAGCCAAATCCGTATTTTTCCAAATGCGGCGTAAAGGCTTTCTGCAGCGTTTCCCTGCTGACCAACTGATCGCCGTAAAGCGCCTGGTCCCATTTGAACAAATCATTCAGTGATGAATAAATGCCGCCATCTCCCAGCACCGCGCTGGTAATACTCTGATCATCGACTTTCATAGAATCCACTGTAACGGTATGGCCGTACGCCCGGTTAGGCACTTCGGAAACGCCTGCTTCATATGCCACCGTAGCATCCATCCCCAAAGGCGTAAAAATCCGCTGCTTCAGAAAATTCGGAAATGTTTCCCCACTAATTTTTTCCACAGTCATCGCCAGAACGGCATAGCCGGAATTGCTGTAACGGTATTTACTGCCGGGCGGATGGTTAGTTGAGTCCTGGCTCAGCATCATTGCCAGCACATCCCGGTCTTTTACTTGTATGGTCGCTGTGTCGGGAACCAGGCTTTCATACGCGACTAACCCTGAGGTATGTTGTAAAATTTGCTGAATGGTAATATTTGCCCCATAGGCGGGAAATTCCGGGAATACCGCTTGTAACGTCGTCTCATAAGCGAGGGCACCCTCTTCGATCAACATCAGGGTCGCCATTGCTGTAAATTGCTTTGTTACGGAGGCCAGTCGAAAATTTGTGACAGCAGTGATTTGCTCACCGGTATCAAGATTCGCCAGCCCGTAAGTTTTCTGTAATTCAATCTGCCCGTCTTTAATCACCATAATTGCCGCGCCGGGCGCTGACGGCTGGTTAAAAGGTTCAAAAACTTTATCAATTTTTGCCGGACGGTTTGCGGCACAACCAACAGTAAATAAAAGTAACACAATAAGCTCTCCCAGTTTCTTCCATCCTTGATTCATAAGCACCTCTTCTGTTTCATATTCACGCTTATTTTCAACAAATCCCGGTCCCAATCCTGCCAGTGCGGCAATTTTTTTTCGGAAATTTTTGTTGACGATCCCCGTTTAGCCAGATCAACAAAGCAGCCAACTCACTACCAAGCAAGATGCCGTGAATGCCATGGGAAAATGAAAAAGTAAAAATAGATAAAGCAAGATTTAAAAACTAAATACTAGGAAGATTAATGGCAATTTATCGCATTAATAACAATATCGATAATTTCATGATGTTTA